>CAIJZF010000063.1 GCA_903825095.1 uncultured Bacteroidota bacterium
CATTTCAAGGATCAAGTTATTTTTGAAAAAGACGAAGTTATAAAAGACGATGGCAAGCCTTATACTATTTACACCCCTTATGCCAATAAATGGAGAGCGGTTTGGGCGCAGAAAATTCCTAAAAAATATCCTTCTGAAAAACTACTCGATTATTTTTTAGACACTAAGGCTTTTAAATTACCAAGCTTAAAAGAAATAGGGTTTGAAAAAACCGATTTAGTCATTCCTCCCATGAGCTATGATACGAAGCTTGTAAAAAATTATACAGAGCAAAGAAATTTTCCTGCATTAAATGCCACCACACATTTAAGTGTGCATTTGCGCTTTGGAACTATTTCTGCAAGAACCTTGGCCTTAGAAACTCAAAGTTTAAATTCTACTTTTTTTAATGAATTAATTTGGCGCGATTTTTATCATATGATTTTATGGCATTTCCCACAAATTGCCGAAGGAAAATCATTCAAGCCTAAATATGATTTTATTGAGTGGCGTAATAATGAAAAAGAATTTGAAGCTTGGTGTCAAGGCAAAACGGGTTACCCTATTGTAGATGCTGGTATGCGTGAATTAAATACCACAGGTTTTATGCACAATAGAGTGCGTATGATTGTAGCTAGTTTTTTAACCAAGCATTTATTAATTGATTGGCGTTGGGGTGAAGCCTATTTCGCACAAAAATTATTAGACTTTGATTTAGCTGCGAATAATGGTGGCTGGCAGTGGGCTAGTGGAAGTGGCTGCGATGCAGCGCCTTATTTTAGAGTATTCAACCCGCGTTTGCAAACTGAAAAGTTTGATAAAGAATTAAAATACATTAGACATTGGGTTCCAGAGTTTGATAGTTTGGAATATCCTCAGCCCATTGTGGTGCATGAAGTAGCGCGTGAGCGTGTGCTTGCAGCTTATGCCAAAGCTTTGAAGGAGTAGGAGAGCAACTATTTAACTATACTTGAATAAGTTTTTTCTAATTGAGCGATAGCTTTTTTTCCAGTATCTCCCATATCAATGGTAAAATCGTTCACATATAAATTTATGTGCTGACGCATGACTTCTTCAGACATTTCTTGAGAATGTAATTTTATATAATCGGGTAAGGTATCGTAACTATTTTTAAAAGCGTAGGCTACACTTTCTTTAATAAGTGCATCTATGTTTGCAATATCATTAGGGTCGATATCATTTCTTGCAATAATGCCTCCAAGTGGAATAGGCGCATTATAAGTTTCTTCAAAATAAGTACCCAGGTCCATCCATTTACTTAAGCCTTTAGAAGCATAGGTGAAACGGTTTTCATGAATAATCACACCAGCATCCACAGCGCCACTCAATACCGCATCTTCAATATCATTGAATACTAAGAATTCTTTATTGGTAACACTCGGAAATGCCAAGCTAAATAATAAATGTGCGGTAGTATTAACGCCTGGAATGGCCACACGCATGGTATCTGCATTTGGTTTGCCACCAACTTTGTTTACATCTTCTTTATAAATTAATAAAGGGCCAACGCCTTTACCTAAAGCACCACCGCTATTTAATAAACTATACTTATTTTTTACCAGTGGCCATACGCCATAACTAATTTTGGAAAAAGGAAGCTTGCCTGCAATAGCCCATTCATTTAAAGTTTGCACATCTTCTAAATGCACTTTAAATGTATAACCCTTGGTATCTATTTTATGATTCACAAGTGCATCAAAAATAAAAGTATCGTTAGGGCAGGGAGAAAAACCAATTTCAAACTCAGGCATGTTGTGACATTTTATGAAGTGCGTCTAAGTATTGCAATAAGTTCTCATTTAAATTATAAATGGCTTCTTTCATCTTCCATTTGGCTTTATTTCTTTCACCCACATAATTAGAGACTGCACGAATTTGAATAAAAGGAATATGTAAGTCGCGACCCATATAGTGTAAAGCAGCGCCCTCCATGGATTCTAGAGAAGCTTTGTAACGACCACTGTATAATTCTATTTTATTTTTATCGGTACTAATGGTATTGACTGTTACTGCTTTTTTAGTAGGAAGGTTCAATACATTGTATTGCTTTAACCATGGGTTGGGCAACGATTTTTTTTCATAAGGTGCATCATTAGGTTTGTCAAATTTCAAATCGAATAAATCTTTCCAAACTTTATTTTCCATCACGCCAATATCTCCTGCAAAATCATCTTTCACTGCAATCACTTTACCCAAAGGAATTTTTTTATCGAAGCTACCGCAAATACCCACTTGAATAATAAGGGTAGGGGTTTCTTGCACAAACATTTTCATTAAAGAAACGCTGCTGGCAAGTAAGCCAATACCCGATTCATGAAAACCCACCGAGAATTTTTTGTTATTGGTAGCAAAAGAGGGGTTAATTTTTTGAAAGCTGGGCATCCATTCCCCATTGGTAGCCGCAGTTATAATTACACGCATAAGACAAAGGTCGGGAAAGGCCTCTGAAAAATGGTTAAGTTGGCCATCAAATTTATATCTTTGTGCAAATAATGCAGACATGGTGTATTTAACAAGGGCAGAACATTTTAACGCAGCACATAAGCTAGCGAATCCTAATTGG
>CAIJZF010000064.1 GCA_903825095.1 uncultured Bacteroidota bacterium
TGCCAGCCTAAAATGATAAATAAAATTACAATGGCTACTTTAACAAATACAATAATTGCATTGACTACAGCAGACTCTTGCGTTCCCTTAATTAATAATAAGGTTAACAATAATAAAATAACTAAGGCAGGTGCATTAATCATTCCATGATGAAGCACACCGGCTGAATCCGTTATGCTTTCCAGCGGAGAGTGGCTCCATTCATAAGGTATGGCTCCTCCCAGCAGCTTGTTTAAATATTCACTCCAAGCAATAGAAACAGTGGCTGCTCCTAATGCATATTCCATAATTAAAGCCCATCCAATAATCCAGGCAACTGTTTCTCCCATGGTAACATAAGAGTATGCATAAGCACTACCTGAAATAGGAATCATGGCAGCAAATTCTGCATAGCATAAACCTGCAAAGGCACAACCTACGGCTGCTACTATAAAGGATAAAGTAACGCCTGGTCCTGCAGCTTGTCCAGCAGCAGCGGCAGTTCTTACAAATAAGCCTGCTCCTATGATGGCACCTACACCTAAGGCCACTAAATTACCAGCACCTAAAGTGCGTTTTAATCCTTTCCCACCATCATCTGCCTGTGCTAACATGGCTGACAAATCTTTCTTTCTAAATAAACTCATAAATAATTGGTTTGTTGTGGTTTCAATTTATCTTGGAAAATAGCACTTTTTTTGCAAAATCAGGCTATAATTCCATGGAAAATGGCCCTTTTTTTTGCTTATTTTTTTAACACTTAAGTCTTATATTGCAGCAATTACTATTGTATGAAAAAATCGAATAAACTTACTATTTACATTGTCATTGCCATGATAGCCGGGGCTATTTTAGGCTATTATATTCACGAAAATTATAATGAACAAACCATTGCTGCTTTTGCTAAAAACAGCAAGCTATTAACGACCATTTTCTTGCGTTTGGTACAAATGATTATTGCGCCTTTAGTGTTTAGTACCTTGGTAGTGGGTATTGCAAAATTAGGCGACTTAAAAACAGTGGGCCGTGTGGGAGGTAAGGCTATGTTATGGTTTATTACAGCATCGCTTGTGAGTTTGTTAATTGGGTTAGTACTTGTAAATCTTTTTAAACCAGGAGAAGGAATTGCATTAAGCAATGCCGATACCAATGGCGCTAAAGATTTACTAGGTAATACAAAATCTTTTAGTTTAGCCAACTTCGTAGAACATGTTTTTCCTAAAAGCATGTTTGAGGCCATGTCCAATAATGAAATATTACAAATTGTTATTTTCAGTATTTTCTTTGGTGTAGCAGCCGCTGCTATTGGAGATGCAGCCAAAGGTTTTATTAAAGCATTGGAAACAGTTTCGCATATAATTTTAAAAATGGTGGGCTATGTGATGAACTTTGCACCACTTGGTGTTTTTGGTGCCATTGCTGCAGTTATTGCAAGCAAGGGCTTAGCCATTTTTGCTTTTTACGGCAAATATTTATTATTCTTTTTAATAGGTATTGGTGTGTTATGGATATTCTTATTAGGTGTGGGCTTTTTAGTTTTAGGTAAAAGAATACCTTCTTTATTAAGACATATTACTTCTCCCTTAGTCATTGCTTTTAGTACTACTAGTAGTGAAGCTGTATTTCCTAAATTATCCGAAGAGCTTGTGCGTTTTGGATGCAAGGACAAAATTGTTTCTTTTATTCTTCCATTAGGCTATTCTTTTAATTTAGATGGGAGTATGATGTATATGACTTTTGCAAGTATGGCTATTGCGCAAGCCTATGGTGTGCATATAGATATTGCTACACAGTTAACCATGCTAGTGGTGTTAATGTTAACCAGTAAAGGAATAGCGGGTGTGCCGCGCGCTTCTTTAATTGTAGTTACTGCCACTTGTGCTATGTTTAATATTCCACCAGAAGGCATTGCTTTAATTTTACCTATTGACCATTTCTGCGATATGTTTAGATCCACTACCAATGTACTAGGTAATAGCTTGGCCACCACGGTGGTAAGCAAATGGGAAGGAGCACTTGAAAATCCGGCGCAAGCTTAAATATTTTATTGATGATTACATTATTAGACGCCTTTCATTGGAGCCAATTATTACAACCTCAATATTATATTGAAAATGGAGGGCTTTGGTTATTATTATTTGTAGTGTTTGCAGAAACCGGATTATTCTTTGGTTTTTTCTTACCAGGAGACAGCTTGCTTTTTGTAGCGGGTATATATAGTGCACCATTAGCTGCTCAAATTTTTGCAAGTGACAATGAATGGCTTAATTTATTTATTATATTTTCTTTTATTTCAGTGGCAGGTATTTTAGGTAACTATGTGGGCTATCAAATTGGTAATAAAGTGGGGCCTGCCATGTATGACTGGAAAGAAAATTTATTTTTTAAGAAAAAATATTTAATACAAGCACAAGACTTTTATGAAAAGCATGGAGGACGTGCTATTGTTATTGCTAGGTTCATTCCAATTGTAAGAACATTTGCACCTATTGTAGCGGGTATTGTAAAAATGGATAAGGCAAAGTTTACTTACTTTAATGTGTTGGGTTGCTTAGCCTGGGTAGCTTCTATGCTTTGTGCAGGGCATTTTTTACAATCTTATATATTAAATCAATTTCAGTTCGATTTAAAAAAGCATTTAGAAATAATTGTATTAGTTATTGTATTTGTAACTACCGCTCCAGTTATTTTTCAAGTGCTCAAGCATAGAACAAAAAAATAGGTTGCAAAAAATAAAACGGATAATAATTTTTTTTAAAAATATACTAACCATTAAAAGCGTATGACCACTAATAAACAAATAGGAATATTGTCACTGCCTGTTTTAGTAGCAGCCCTTGGCTATTTTGTAGACGTATACGACTTGCTTTTATTTACTATTGTAAGACAACCTAGTGTAATGAGTTTAGGATCCACTGCTGAAACTATTATTGTAGATAGCGCACATATTATTAACTGGCAAATGTCGGGTTTGTTAATTGGAGGTATTTTATGGGGTGTATTGGGT
The DNA here is from genome assembly GCA_903825095.1 of uncultured Bacteroidota bacterium. The sequence continues at coordinate 2,987 of CAIJZF010000064.1, forward strand.
GATAAAAAAGGAAGACTAAAGGTTTTGTTTGGATCTATTATTCTTTATTCAACTGCCAATTTTTTAACCTCCTTTGTACAAACCGTTGACCAATATGCGTATTGCCGTTTTCTAGGAGGTATTGGTTTAGCAGGTGAATTAGGTGCTGGTATTACACTGGTTTCTGAAATGCTTCCTAAAAACAAAAGAGGTATTGGTACTTCCTTGGTTGCAGGTATTGGTTTGTTTGGTGCCGTCTTTGCTTATTTTACATTTAAGGCCACTGCCGATTGGAGATTATGTTATCAAATAGGAGGGGTGCTTGGTTTTTTTCTATTAATATTACGCGTTAAAGTAGCAGAGTCCTTTATGTTTGAGTCGGCTAAACTAGCCAATATTTCAAAAGGTAATTTTTTATTATTCTTTAGTTCTTATAAACGTTTTTCTAAATACATCAAGGCCATATTAATTGGACTTCCCACTTGGTTTGTGATTGGTGTGATGGTGAATTATAGTAATAAGTTTGCATCTACTTTATATGGAGTGAATTTAATTGATTCAGGTAAGTCGGTGATGTTTGCCTATATAGGTATTGCCACGGGAGATTTACTTATTGGTTATGTAAGCCAATATTTTAAAAGTAGAAAAAAAGCCTTACTCTTATTTTATACTTTTAGTGTAATAGGAATGGTTTTGTTTTTTAGTAATTTCAATAATACCGACGATAGAATGTATGCCATTTGTGGATTTTTAGGCTTTAGCACGGGCTACTGGGCTATTTTCAATACCATGGCAGCAGAACAGTTTGGCACGAATTTAAGAGCCACCGCCGCCACTACTATTCCGAATATGGTAAGAGGGGCCCTGCCTTTAATTAATTTTTTATTCTTAGATATTTTACAAAAGAGTATGGGTTGGAATATTGTACAAAGTGGCATTTTCACAGGGGCTACTGTAATGCTCATTACCCTTATTGCTTTTGTTTATACAGAAGAAACTTACCACAAGGATTTAGATTATCTAGAACATGATACCCCACTTCCATAGTTATTCAAGAGTATGCGTTTATTATTTATACGTTTTTCTTCTATTGGTGATATTGTTTTAACCACGCCGGCGGTTCGCTGTGCTAAAAATCAAATACCGGGTGTTGAAATACATTTTTTAACCAAGCTTTCTATGAAAGATTTGGTGATAGGAAATCCGAACATTGATCATTTTCATTTTTTAGATGAAAATATTGACCATACTATTGCTGCATTAAAAGAAATACCCTTCGATTATATCATTGACTTACATCATAATATTAGAACTTGGAAAATTAAAAAAGCCTTAGGGGTCCCTGCATTTTCTTATAAAAAGTTGAGTATCCAAAAGTGGTTGTTTGCAAAAATAAAACTCAATTTTTTACCTAAGACCCATGTATGTGATAGATATATAGACACCCTTCAGCATTTTAAAGTAACCAATGATGGCAATGGTTTAGATTATTTTTTCCCCAAGGACTATAGTTTTAAAGCAGCTAATTTACCTACAAGTCATCAGGCGGGTTTTATTGCCTTTGTAATTGGGGCTTCTTATTATAATAAACAAATGCCTGTTCAAAAATGGATTGAACTCGCATTGCAAATTAATAAGCCCATTGTACTTATTGGAGGTAAGGATGATATTAGAAGCGCTAATGAAATAGCCGCTGCCGTTCCCCATTTTATATACAATGCGACAGGCAAATATGACTTAAAAGAGTCGGCTAGTATTATTCAAATGGCGCAGGTGGTGGTTTCACACGATACTGGTTTTTTACATGTGGCAGCGGCCTTTAAAAAACCTACCATTACTATTTGGGGAGCAACCAGCCCTGCATTACAGTTTGAAGCCTATTATCCAAAAGTTTCTAGTACGCCTCATTATAATTCTATGGTAACTCAATTAAGTTGCCAGCCTTGTTCGAAGCAAGGGGAAAGTAAATGTCCAAAAGGGCATTTTGCTTGTATGCGACTACAAAATATTAATACCATTGCTACAAAGGCAAATGAGTATTATAAGGCTGTATAAAAAAAGCCTCCTACATTTAAGTAGAAGGCTTTTATATAAATGATTACGAGTTAATTATAATGTTTTTAAAACATCGTTCATGCTTCTAACAGCGTCTGCGCTTTTGTTAAAGGCTGCTTGTTCATCTGCAGATAAATCCATTTCTACAATTTTCTCCCAACCATTTTTGCCAATCACTACAGGAACA
>CAIJZF010000065.1 GCA_903825095.1 uncultured Bacteroidota bacterium
ACTGAATGTGGTATCCATTCTTTGATATCTGTGGCATGTACAATGACTCCACTATTCGTTCCGTCTGCAGTTTGAAAATCTAAATCCAATATAAAATTATCATACATGTCTTTACTCCAAATAGCTGAATCCCTGGATGCCGTTAAGACCCCACTTGAATCTTTCCAAATAGCTGGATCAAATTGAGCAGTTTCTAAATTTTTTCCAAATAAAGCTTTCCAGCCTTTTTTATTTGTGTTGGGATAATTATTTTGAGCATATCCACTTGTAGTAGATAAAATAAAAAGAGATAAAACTAGACTTAAGAAGATTTTCATTTTGATTTTTTTAATTAACAACTTTTATAAAAAACAGGCGGATTCTCTTCTAATAAAGCTTCTATTTTTTTAGCTGTATTAGTAATAGACAATCCCCCTAAATTAGTACAACGTAAGGTATGATGAATTTGATCGCCCACTGCTTTCATAGTCTCTATTACTTCATCTAATGGAATAAGATGCTCGTAATTAGATAATGCCATGTTAGCACAAGAAATAGCATTGGTTGCTGCCATCACATTTCTACCAAGACAAGGTGCTTCCACTCTATTGCCAATGGGATCGCAAATAATACCTAAAGAATTTTGTAAGGCTAAAGATGCTGCTGCAATAGATTGCTCCAAACTTCCTCCCTTCATTTCTACAAGCGCTGCTGCAGCCATTCCACCTCCTGAACCTGTTTCAGCCATACAGCCTCCCACTTCTGCAGCAAATGTAGCATGCGCAGCAATAAACACCCCTATAAGACCAGCCGATAACATGGCTTTTATAATAGCATCTTCATTATTATTAATACAATGTGCAGTTCCAAACACAACGCCCGGCAAACCACCGCAAGAGCCTGCCGTGGGCGCAGCCACAATTACACCCATGGAACTTTTTACTTCCATAATAGCAGATACATACATAATAGTTGTATTAAGTACATCACCTCCTATTAATTCATTGGCATCGTAACTTTTTTTAAACTGCGGGGATTGACTTCCTAAAATACGGTCCTTATAGGCTGTTCCCTTTAAGCCTGTCTCAATGGCCTTGCCCATAATATGGATTATGGATTTCATCTTTTCCAATACTTCTTCAGGGCTAATATTGCCTCGTATACTTTCATAGTCTACTGCTAATTCCCAAAGCGCTTTGTTTTTATTTTTATTATAAGCCATCATTTCATTACAAGAAATGAATGGAACAGTCATTCCTTTTCGGGCCATAATAGGCAGCACAGGTTTGATAGATTTAATAGATTGCACTGAATGCATGAGCATAATCTCCTTACAAATAGTTTCGGAAATAGGGGCTGGTGATTTTATTTCTATAAAAGAATTAGTTCCTTTATGAAAAATAATTTCATCATAAGTGATAGTTGATTTTAAATACTGAATAATTTTATCTGCCTCTGTGCAATAAATTAATGTTTCATAATAATCACCCGCCATTGAAACTTTATTGCCATCAATATTTATAACTTCAATCATGCCACCCCCTGTAGAAATAGCAATTAATATTTTAGTTTCTTTTTCATTAGACAAACTAATCTTATAAGTATTGGGATGTTTTTCTTCTAAGGGGCAAATAGTAATGGTATAATTTATTCCCGCTGTAGCTAAATGTTTTTCAGAGTCTGGCAAACGCTCATCAAATGCCTCCCAACCTAAAAAACCTCCAAACAAACCCATATCAGAGCCCTGGCTTTTATGTGTAGTAGCTAAAGAACCATGTGGGTCAAATTCAATAACAATGTCTTTTATTTGCTCGTCCATTAAATCGCGACAAATTCTTGCAATACGGAGTGAGGCCGCACAGTGGGAGCTAGAAGGGCCCCTCATTACTGGACCAATCACATCATTGAATATACTCGGATAATTAGACATCTAATGCTTGTTTAAGGATATTAAATTTACTAAATAAAACTTAAGTTTTATTTGTTTTTTATGGTTGTCCAAAACATTGAAACAGAGGTATATACTATAATAATTAGCACTAGCCATCTTAATGTATCCAATGGCATTGATTTTATAATGAAAGCGGCTATTAACACAGCCAATATACTTGGAATAGCCATACCCAATGCTGCCTTTTTATTGTAGGCACCCGATTTGATAAATTTATAAGATGCAGGCGGCATTAAAAAAGCACAAGAACCCATCATAATGGGAAAGGCTACCTGCGGCGATAAGCCCAATAAGTAAACTAAAGCCATACAAGGCGCATACAAACCAACTCCGGCAGTCATTATTGCACCTAATATAAAATTAACCACGCCTGCAATTACCAACTTCCAACCATGAATGCCAATGGCTACTCCTTCTCCATGTATCCAATGCATTTTATTAGCAAACATAAAACCAGCCGTAATTAATAAAGCAACACTAATGGTTAGCCTAATATTTCTTTCTGAAAGTTTACCAATAATATCGGCACCTAAAATAGCCCCGCCCATGGCAGTTAAAAACATAACAATTAAAGTGAGAGGCTCCACTTCTACTACTTGAATAAAAATAATGGCTTGAATTAAAACGGGTAATGTATTGGCCACATTCATGGTGCCTGGTATTAACTTGTCTGCCGTTTGCTTCGTGAATTTCAATAAGGCTGTTTGTGGTGCAAATGCACCAATACCCAATACATCAAAAAAATTAACTACAAAACCAATGATACCGGTTTTGACCCAACTTACTTTTTCTAAATTATTTTTATGCTTAATAATATCTGCTCCCAAAACATAAATAAACCAAATTGCAAATAGTACTAAAATAATCCAAATAGCATTCACCATATAGCTTGTATTTACAAGTTAAGTTAATACAAATTCTACTATTTAAGACTGTCATTGAAAATTATTTACAGCTGTATAGATGCCCCGAAAAGCAGTTATGAAAGAACTTAGTCTATTGAACCTTAAGGATTTAGCCTATTAGTAATAAAATAACTTTCTTTTTGGAAGTAATAGTCTACTTTACTTACTCATTAAAAAAAATTATATGAAAAAAGTTATTTTACTGTTAAGTCTATTTATAGGCTTAAGTTCAATTGCACAAGATGCTACTAAACGTTTTGCCTTGTTGTCTGAGTCTAAAGTAAAAGATATGGACATTTTTAGAAAAAACTACCCAGTATCTGATGCATTTGCTAGAAAAACTTGGGAAGGTGTTATGGGAAATAGAGCTGTTCATACATCTGAAACAGGAAGTCTTTATAATTTTTCTTTTGTTGATGGGGATGAAAATTTTGGAAAATTTATTACAATTAGAGGTACATATAATAATAAATTTAAAGAGGCGTATCCAACAATTGCAGATGAAAATTGGGCAAATTTAGACGGATCTGTTAGAAGATCAACTTGGATTAGGGTAAATGCATTAGAGTTTTTACCAGCTGATTTTAAATTAGAAAACTATAATTTTAGAAAAATTTTTATAGAAACAGTACCTGCTAATCAACAAGAAGCTTATGAAAAACAACAGTTAAAGTTGCATGAAATTGAATTAAAAATAGGTATTAAATTATTAAGCGTTACTTGGAAAGCTATTGATGGATATTCTACAAATACATACATGATATTAGTACCAGATAATAGTATTTTAGATTTTTACAAACACTTTACAGAAAGACAACAAATAAGAAAAAATAGTAAAGAATATAATGACTTTAATAATACAACCGTGATTACTAATATTAATAGAATTGACCATTTATGGAGAATTCATTAATTCTACCTTCAAAAAATTAGTTTAAGTTGAAGTATTGAAAATACAGAAAAGGCCTCTAGTAATAGGGGCCTTTTTATTGAGCTATTAGGATTTCTTAACTACTATAACTTAATAGTACTCATACCTCCGTCAATAGCTAAAATTTGACCTGTCACCCAGCTAGACTTATCGGTTAATAAAAATTCTACCGCATTGGCAATATCCAAAGGTGTTCCTACTCTTTTAAGCGGATGTCTTTGCGCATTGGCCTCTATTTTTTGATCTGAATTCAATAAACTAGCCGCAAGAGGCGTATTGGTTAATGAAGGTGCAATACAGTTTACTCTAATGGTGGGCGCTAGCTCAGCAGCCAAGGCCTTTGTTAAACCCTCAATAGCCCCTTTAGAACTTGCTACTAATGAATGAAAGTTTAAACCTAATTGAACAGCTACTGTTGAAAACAAAACAATAGAACCATTTTTACTTTCTTTTAATTTTAGTAGTGCAGCTTGAATTACTTTGACAGCACCTACTACTTGTAAAGTATAGTCTTTTATAAAATCGTCAGAAGATATTCTATTAAATGGTCTTAAGCTAATAGCACCTGGGCAATACACAATGCCTTCAATAGAGGCAGGCAAGAAATCTACATTTATATTCTCATCCAAGACATTTAAAGGATGGTAATGAATATTACCTGCATTTTCAATTGCATGTGTATTATAAGTAGCATGTACTGTATGACCTGCTGCCGCTAATTGATTCGTTAGTTCTAAACCAATACCCGATGAACCGCCTACTACTAAAAATGTTGACATTGAAAACTAAATTATTTATTATCTATTTTTATTTATTATTTACTTCCTTTATTTATTCCTTCCATTCAATAGGAATTGAAATTTCGTTTTTACGCCCAAAAAATTCATAAGGCGCATTATAGCCTAAGAAATTAAAGCCTCCGATAATTTTGATATTTTTCTTATTTAAAAGGGCTACTAATTTATTGGTATGCTCTTTAATTTTTTCATCATTGGCATAACCCCCAAAAGCAATCACTGCCTCATAGCTTTCTTCAGATTGTTTAATTTGAACAGTTGCATCTTTTGGTTTGGGTAAATTAGATGCATCATATTTTTCAGGCATTACAAAACTCATTGCAGAACCATTATCACTCATCTCCATTCTAACAGGAGCGGTCATGGCAATACTTTTACTTTGGTCATTGCCGCCAAAAATATAACCTGCTAATTTTCTGAAGCCACTACTGGCCACTTGCTTATAATTGGTACCGCTTGACTGAATAGTAGCAAAAGTGGCTTTAGGGTAAAAGCGTATTTCAAAACCTTCTTCGATTTTAACCACACGGTACTTTTGGTTTTCAATTTTAGCAGCCGAAAGGCTTCTAAACGATTGAAATACAATAAAAACAAGACCAAGACCAGTAAAAAGATATACTAATTTCATAATAATATTGTTAATATAAAGAATAACATAAAAAGTCTAAAAAAGTTTGAAAAGGCTTATTCTATATACGCCTATTCTATGTACTTGACTACACGCGTTAATCTTCCGTTTGCATTCATGCCCTCTAATACTATTTGTAGTTTTTTACTAATGTCATTATTGTAAAATTCAATTCTCACTCTTGGACTTCTCTTATTTGTGAGTACAAATGGGTTCCAATATAAAGTGGTGCGATTATCTGCTTCAAAACTAGCGGTGGGTTTATCATACTCTGGATGAAAGAACTCCTTAAATACTGAATACCCTCCCAAGACCACATTTTCCATGCCTTTACTATTAATATTACCTCCTCTATTCGCACTGCCTCGTTTGGTATAAATAGCAATGGCTCCACCACTACCACCACTTGCTCCATTGGAAGACCCAAAGAAAGGAGGTCTAATGGCTTTGATAAAAGCAATCTCTGTAATATTTATATTTTGTACCTGTTCAATAGGCATGCTAAATTCATTGACAAAAAAATCGGTTTTGGACCCTCTCCATGTGGCAGAGGATTGTGAACCCGTTGTTGAAATACTTAAACCCGGCACTCTTGCTTGCAAAAAAGTAAGTACATCTACAGCTGCAATAGCTATCCCATCGGATGATAAATCAAAAGAAACTCCATCAGTACCTGAAAAAAGCCCAGTTGCATATCTTTCTTCTAATAACTGAACAGGTGTTTTCACCCTGGCCCTTACTACTACTTCTGACAAAGTCATAGAGGCTAATAATTTTCTTTGTTTTTCTTGTTCTAATAAAAATAAATTTAGTTTAGCTCTAGCCAAACTATCGGTGGTATAAGGTTGAAAAGTAGATTGATCAAGTTGTAATTTATTGGTAACCGGTTTTAATAAGCCGTTTTCAAATTGAACGACTGATTGATTTTCTTGTTTTGATTTG
>CAIJZF010000066.1 GCA_903825095.1 uncultured Bacteroidota bacterium
AAATCTTTGAAACTGTCGGCATTATGAATAGTGGGAAGGGGGCGCATAAATTTATTTTTTTCTTCTAGCGAATGCGTCATTAATTATATGAATCACTAGTTCTGTAAAACTTTGGTTGGCATAACGTAAAATAGCACCAATAGAAGTATAATTTTCATCTTCACTAATGCCGCATTGTGCATTTACTTCTAAAACATAGGCCTCGCCTGTTTTATTATCTATTCGAACGTCTACTCTTGTATAGCCTGTTCCGTTACAAGCAACATAGGCATCCCAAGAAACTTTTTGAACAGCCATTTGAATAGATTCATCGCCTAATTGATATTGGTAAAAATTTTCATCCTCAGGCATGGGTGTTTCTTCTTCATAAATTTCCCATAATCTATCAAAGGATAAAAACTTTTCTTTTTCTGGAAGAGACGCGTGAAAGACTCTTTCAACTGGCGGATAAATTTTAGCATACTCAGGATGGGTATGGCTTCCCACAATCATCACTGTATATTCAGGTCCTTCTACAAAGGACTCTGCTACAATACCATCAGAAGATAAATTCCATCCTCTGTATCCTTCAAACATTTTAGCTAATTGTGTTTCTAATTCTAGTTCTGTTTCTACTACATTTTTTACACCTACGCCTAAGCTACCACCAGATACAGCCGGCTTTACAATTAAAGGGCTACCTAATTTTTTAATAATTTCTTTAGCATTAATATTATTATCTCTAATGGCTTCCCACTTTGGTGTAGCTACACCTGCTTCATCAAAAGCTTTTTTCATGGGAATTTTAGAAGTAGTGATATCGTAAAAATAATCGTTGGCACCAGTGTATACTAATTGTTTTGCTTCTAAAGCTTTAATCACTGAAACACCTGGTGCTCCATTAATTTCATCACCATCACATAAATTTAATACTACAGGAAAATGAATTCCTTTTTCTCTGTCATGTGCAATTTCTTGCACAATCATTTTATAATTTTCTAAAGTAACGGGTTGCCATTTCCATGGAAGATCTAGTTCTGCAAAGACGCGTGTATATTCTTCTATGCTTTGACTAAAATCATAATAGTATGCTAAGTTCGGATCTGGATTATCCAAGGCGGGGGCTAAGACCCAAACTTTCAAATGTCCTACTGGAACAAAAGGGTAAAATAAGTTACGAATGTTTGTCAACGCAGTGCAAGAGGGTTAGTATAGGTTAGAATAATATTCAATGAAGTTATAAAATATATAATACTAACAAATTATTATAGCCATTAATTTGCTAACTACTATAGCCTATAAAAACATACAACTACATGCTCATTTCGAAAATACTTCAATGGGATAAATCACAATGCAATTAAAAGCCTTTTGTATAATATAGTTACTTGTATATCAATGTGTTATACAATATTTAGTTAATTGCGATTCAATTAAAAATCAATAAAGATGCAAACTCAAGTAATCATTTGTGATAATCAAATTGTGTATGCAATGGGATGTAGTTTACTTGTTAAAGACAATCCACAGTTATTGGGCTATCATATCATCAAAAGTATAGAGGAGTTAACAGGCTATATAGCCTATGATAAATCCAAAAAGGTCTTACCCATGGTCTTAGTGGTTGATAGTGCGATGTTCAATTTTGGCCATTCTGCAACCATGCATCAAATTAAAGAGCTTACAACTAAGATGGGTGTGATGGTGGTCTTTAATGAACAGGACGAGGCTCATTTGTATCAATTAATAGATAATGGTATATCGGTGATTGTAGCGCGTAATGTTTCAAAACAAGAATGGTCCAAAGCACTTGAAATGGCAAGGCTGCAAAAAATATATTTCTGTAATCGTACCGCTGACAAAGTGTTTAATATGGTAAATCGAATAGATAAAATTAAGCTAACAGAAAAAGTACATAGGTTGCATACTTATGATAAATATATTTTAGTGCGCATTTGCGAGGAGGCTTCTAGTAAGCAAATTGCTTATGAAGTGGGCCATAGCAAACGCACTATTGAAGGGCACCGTACTAAAATGATGCAACAATTAGAAGTTAAAAATTTAGCAGGCTTGGTGAAAGCTGCGTTTATGTCAAAGCTCTATGATCACTATTTAGAAAACCCTGGCTTATATGATGTAACTGCATGTGCTAAAACATCTTCTTTATAAAAATGAATAGTTTTAAAATCGCCATCGATATATTTTTGAGCCTGGTCTGTAAAATGTTTTGAATTCGCAAAACGACTTTGACCACCCGTGATAATTGTTTTTGCTTCTAATTTTTTTCCAAAACTTACTGCTGCAATAAAACTACTACCAGAATAACCATAACGTTTTAAAGTATTATCATACCTTCTACTCTCAAATGCAGGCAGGGAGCCCCATTTAGAAGAAGTTTGTCCCACCGCTATGCTAGGTGCATTGTCATCGAATTTCTCTCCTGGGTTTACTCTTTGGTATCTATTTAGATCGCCCCATTGAATTTCCCAATTACCATAAGTTTTTTCTAATTGATTCAATGCTGCATTTAATAGCACTAACTTCTTTTCATTCGAAACAGCTTGAACCATTTGCTCATATTTTTTTATGATTTGTGTAGTGGCTTCTTCAGTCGTGGCCGGAGGAATTTCTTTAGACCAGTTATTAGCCCATTCAATAGCAATAGTAGTGGCCACAGAGGAAATACCTGCATCGCCATTCCAATTAGCTAAATAGTTTATTGCTTTTTTTTCTCTTTCATTTAAAGAAATCGTTTTTGTATACGCGATAAAAGAAGGCAGTAAAATATCAAAAGCAGACAAGTGTTTATTGTATCCCAATTGAATTAATTCATCTAAGGATATTTTATCTATTTTACTAAGTAAGTTAACTGCGTTAATACCGCGTCCATTCTCGCCATCGGGTGCCATATAATGAGGATAGTCTTTTTCTTTTGGACTATATGCTCCAGCTACTGTGAAAGGAGTGGCATTACAATTTTGTAACCAACCATTAATGGGGTTAATACTTTGCACTATTTCATTAAGTGCATGCAC
>CAIJZF010000067.1 GCA_903825095.1 uncultured Bacteroidota bacterium
ACCTCAGGAATTTCTTTCCAGTTATTCAAATGGTATTTTCCTAAATGCCCCACTCCAAACACACCCACTTTAAGCATAACTATTGTTTATTGAAGGTAAAGTTACACTATAAGACATTGAATTTGAAGGCTTTTAGAAAGGTGTGGAAAATTGGCAGAATGCTGTTAATTGGTAGCATTTACAAGGCCATTTCGTATCTTTGGTATATGCATCCCAATATCCAAAAACTATATGAAATAGCTCAAAAACCTAGTAGAAAAATACTGGGTTTAATGAGTGGCACTTCCATGGATGGCCTTGATATTGCATTATGCGAGATGAAGGGTTCTGGAAAAAACACCCGTTTTTCTTTGTTGAAATTTACAACCGTTCCCTACACGCAGTCCATGAAACAAGAAATTCTATCTGTTTTTTCAAAACAATCTGTATCACTAGAGAAATTAACTTTATTAAACCCTTGGATAGCTTTAGAGAATGCGAAGATGATTAATGATACATTAGCATCTTGGGAAATACCTGCATCCTCTGTTGATTTAATAGCCAGTCATGGCCAAACTGTTTATCATGCACCCAAATCTTTACATCCTTTAGATGCATTTGGACCAGCTACTTTACAAATTGGAGACGGTGATCATCTAGCCGTGCATACTGGTATCATTACCATTAGCGATTTTAGACAAAAACATATTGCGGCAGGTGGAGAAGGTGCTCCTTTAGCAGTATACGGTGACTATTTAATTGCCACGCATCCAAAAGAAAACAGACTGCTACTAAATATAGGAGGCATTGCTAATTTTACTTATTTACCAGCCAATGGTGAATTTAATCAAGTATTCTCTACCGATACAGGCCCAGGCAATACACTTATGGATACATTTATGCGACTGCGTTTTAATAAAGCCTATGATAAAGATGGGGAGATGGCAAAAAAAGGAGTGGTGAATAATGATTTATTAAAGGCCATGAAAGAAAACTCTTTTTTTGCTTTAGATTTTCCTAAAACAATTGGACCTGAACTTTTTAATCTAAGCTTTATCGAAGAAGCACAATTGGCATCAAGTAATACAACTATTTCACCTGAAGATATAATGGCTACGCTTAATAGATTAACTGCAGAAACCATTGTAGATGCGATTAATAGAATGGTACCAAGTTCCGATGAGTATACTATTTATGCAAGCGGGGGAGGAATACATAATTTACATGTGATAGAGCATTTAAAATCTTTAGTTCCCAAAGCTTCTATACAAAGTTCTGATGCTATTGGTATTCAGCCCGATGCTAAAGAAGCCATTTTGTTTGCCTTATTAGCCAATGAAACAGTAGCTGGAACACCTATGCTTGCGGGTGGGAATGCTACTAAAATAGCTACAAGCTTTGGTAAGATTAGTCTGCCTCAATAATTTGAGATAGATAAAAAAGGCCCGCTACTGCAGGCCTTTTATGATGTTTAAAAACACCGATTTATACTATGCGACTAGTGTAAATTTTTTAAGTATTCGCCATTTCAATGGATTTTTTTACAGAACCATATTTAGTTAATAGGTCAGTGGCTTTTTGTTGATCACAAGTTTCAATTTCTTCCATTATCATTTTCACCCCTCTTTCGAAGAGCTTTTGATTGGTTAGTTGCATATTCACCATCTTATTGCCTTTAATTCTTCCAAGCTTAATCATTACTGAAGTAGAAAGCATATTCAAAACCATTTTTTGTGCGGTTCCGCTTTTCATTCTTGTACTTCCAGTAATAAATTCTGGACCTACCACTACCTCAATAGGGAAGTCCGCTTCTTTAGAAACAGGACAATTTTTATTACAACTAATACTTCCAGTGGTAATACCGGCAGCTCTACATTTTCTTAATCCACCTATGACATAGGGTGTGGTACCGCTTGCTGCGATACCCACCACTATATCTAAATGAGATATTTTATAAACTTGTAGATCTAAACAGCCTTGTTCGAAATCATCTTCGGCATTTTCCACTGCTTGAAACATTGCTTGATGTCCACCAGCAATCACACCTATTACTAAATCACTAGGTACGCCAAAAGTGGGGGGGCATTCACTGGCATCTACTAGTCCAAGTCGGCCACTAGTGCCAGCGCCTAAATAAAATAATCTTCCTCCATTTCTTAGCTTTTCAGTTACTGCATCTACTAATAATTGAATAGGTTGAATCACTTTTTCAACTTCATAGGCTACCTTCTGATCTTCTTTATTAATATTGCTCAATATCTCATTAGTAGATAAATTTTCAATATTATTATACAAAGAAGACTCTTCGGTAGTCCTTTTAAAAGTGTTAGGCATATTCATTTATAATTTTAAGTTCATTAAAAACTAGGATCTGTAGGCGTATTGGTATTACCATCTCTTTCCTTAAATGGATAAGGGAAGAATTTACGTTTCATTTCACTAGTAGGTCTTCCGAATCTGCGCATGTCTTCTATTTTCAATCCAGACATATACAATTCTATACAACGGTTTTTGTATATTTCTGTAAGTAAGGCATCTTGCGTAGAAGCAGTCGATGCAGCTAAATTTGCGCCAATTTTAAATGGATCTGCAGCAGCTGTTTTTGTGACTACTTTGTTTAACTCTGTTAAAGCATTCGTTAAGTCGTTTGCTCTTGCATAAGCTTCTGCTTTAATCAATGTCATTTCACTAGGCAAGTAAACAGGGATACCTGTTGTAGTTCCGTTGTAAAATCCATTAATTCTGAATCTTGGGTTAATGGTGGCATTGATAGAAGTGTAAAATGCAATTCTACCATCGCCCGCTGTTGGTGCTAAAGAAGCAGGTAAGCCTAAAGTTGAATCAATTGCTTGGTACAC
>CAIJZF010000068.1 GCA_903825095.1 uncultured Bacteroidota bacterium
AGATTCTATTTATCTTTACATTGAATTTCCCCAACCTGTAATTGGGATAAAAATTTAATCTATGTCAGTTCTACACAATCGCATCTCCAATAAGGAGTTGAAAGAAAAATTATACCAGGAAAATTTTCCGCGTACCACTATTAGTTTTTATCAGTACTTCACTATTCAAGATCCCTTGGCTTTTAGAGATGAATTATATAAAGGCTTGAATGAATTACAAGTTTTCGGCCGTATTTATATAGCCACTGAAGGTATTAATGCTCAAATTAGTGTGCCCACTCATTTATTCGAAAATTTTAAAACCTATTTATACGCAATACCTGGCCTCGAAGGTGTAAGATTAAATATTGCAGTCAACGATAATGGAAAAAGTTTTTGGGTTTTACGTATTAAGCATCGTAGTAAAATTGTTGCCGATGGCATTGAGGATGAAAGTTTTAGTATGGAAAATAAAGGCAACTATGTCAATGCCGTGCAGATGAATGAATTATTAAATTCTCCTGAAACTATTGTGATTGATATGCGTAATCATTATGAATACGAAGTAGGACATTTTGTAAATGCCATAGAAATTCCTTCAGATACTTTTAGAGAACAACTACCTATGGCAGCAGAGATGATGCAGAAAAATAAAGATAAAAATATTATCATGTATTGCACGGGTGGTATTCGTTGTGAAAAAGCAAGTGCCTATATGATGCACCATGGATTTAAAAACGTTTTTCATTTAGAAGGAGGCATTATTAATTACGCCAATCAAATTAAAGAGGAGGGTTTAGAAAGTCAGTTCAAAGGAAAGAACTTTGTATTTGATGATAGACTAGGAGAGAAAATTACGGAAGATATCATTGCCAAATGCCATCAGTGTGGAGCGCCTTGCGATACGCATACCAATTGCAAAAACGATGGTTGTCATTTATTATTTATTCAATGTCAAAGCTGCGCTGAAACCTATGCGGGTTGCTGCACGCAGGCCTGTACCGATATTGTACATCTGCCAGAGGAAAAGCAAATAGAACTTCGTAAAGGCATTGATAAAGGCCAGCAAATTTTTAACAAAAGCAAGCAGCGCTTAAGGCCTCGATTAGGAATAGATATTTAACTAAGCTTCTCAAGTGAAGCGCATACAACTTGATAAGTTTCTTCTTCTGATAATTGCTGCGGCATAAATTTTTCGCCAATTACTTGTTCGTAAAGCTCAATATATCTTTTAGAAATAGTATCAATCCACTGTGCGGACATTGCAGGAACCGTTTGTCCTTCTTTACCCATGAAATTATTGGCAATTAACCACTCACGCACAAACTCTTTACTTAATTGTTTTTGTTTTTCTTTACTGGCTTGTCTTTGTTCAAAACCATCTGCATAAAAATAACGGGAAGAATCGGGTGTGTGAATTTCATCCATTAAATAAATGGTGTCGTCAATTTTTCCAAATTCATATTTAGTGTCCACTAAAATTAATCCTTGTTTAGCGGCAATTTCTTTACCTCTTTGAAATAAAGCCAATGCATATTTTTCCAAGACTGCCCAGTCTGTTGCAGAGGCCAATCCTTGTGCGATAATTTCTTCTTTTGAGATATCCTCATCATGCCCTTCACTGGCTTTAGTGGATGGGGTAATAATGGGACTTGGGAAAAAATCATTTTCAGCCATACCTTCTGGTAAGCTTACACCACATAATTTTCTAGCTCCCGCGCTATAAGTTCTCCAAGCATGACCCACTAAATTGCCTCTTACCACCATTTCAATTTTGAAGGGCTCACATTTTTTACCAATGGCCACATGGGGGGCAGGGGTGTCTAGCAGCCAATTGGGGCAAATATCCCTGGTGGCCTTCAACATATAGGCGGCAATCTGATTTAGCACCTGGCCCTTAAAAGGGATGGGACTGGGCAAAATGACGTCAAATGCTGAAATTCTGTCACTGGCAATCATTACAAGTAATTGATTATCAATGTAATAAACATCTCTTACTTTACCGTGGTACTCATTTTTTTGTTGTGGAAAAGGCTTTCTATTCATAGTGCAAAATTAATTTTTTAAAGATACAAATGATAATTTTTTCTAGAATGCTTACAATATGTTAATTTGTACTACGATTCAAACAAAAACAATAATCTATGAAAAAATGTTTAAGCCATTTTGCGTTCATTTGCCTATCTACTTTAATAGTATTTACCGCCAATGCTCAAAATGCAAGTAGTGTTTCAGGTACTGTAAAAAATGCAAGTACTTCAGAAACAATTGCTGCAGTTTCTGTAACCCTTAAAGGGGATAATGCTGGAACTTATACTGATGATAAAGGAAACTTCAAGTTTAGTGTGACTAAAAAAGCACCTTATACTTTAGTTTTTTCTTCAGTAGGGTTTACTTCTAAAGAAGTGGTTGTCAATGGAAATACAGGTTCTTTAAATGTTAGCTTAGCTCCAGCTTTCGTGCTTGGTTCTGATGTGGTAGTTTCTGCTTCAAGAGTACCAGAGAAAATCTTAGAATCTCCAGTAACAATTGAAAGAATTAGTGCTGCTAACATAAGAAATGCACCAGCTGCAGGTTATTATGATATCCTTGGAACAATGAAAGGGGTAGACGTAGTAGCTGCAAGTATGATGTTTAGAAGTATTTCAACAAGAGGTTTTAACGGTAGTGGTAACACACGTATGAACCAATTGATTGATGGTATGGATAACCAAGCGCCTGGTTTAAACTTCTCAGTAGCAAGTATTGTAGGTTTAACAGAATTAGACGTGGATAATATTGAATTATTACCTGGTGCGTCTTCAGCATTATATGGTTCTGGCGGTATGAACGGTACTGTTTTAATTAACAGCAAAAACCCATTCAAATACCAAGGTTTAAGTTTTCAAATTAAGCAAGGGGTTAACCACGTAGGAAACTATGAGCGTCCTCAAGCTCCTTATAAAGATTATACAGTAAGATGGGCTAGTAAAATAGGCGATCGCTTTGCATACAAAGTGAGTGCTCAATATACTGAAGCGCAAGACTGGTTACCAATGAACACTTCTAACTATTCTAGATTAACTGGAAATGGTAATGGTGGTGCTATCGCTGGTACAAGATTAACAGATCCTAACTACGATGGTATTAACGTATATGGTGATGAAACAACATTAAATATTAATACAGGCTTAATTGCTCCAGTGAAAGCAGGTATCCTTGCTCAATTAGCAGGTGCATATGGTGCTGGTGCAAGTACAGTGTTGGCTCAATTACAAGGTGCTTCTGCAGTGTACAATACACTTGCAAAGTATTCTGGATTTTTAGCAGCTAGCCCAGCAACAGCTGGTTTAGTACCTTATGCTCCTTTCTTATTTGGTGATGCTAAAGGTTGGTATAAAGATATGAACGTAAGTAGAACAGGATATGCTGAACAAGATATCATTGATCCAACTGCAAAAAATACAAAAGTGACTGGATCTATTCACTATAAAGTAAACGATAAAACAGAAGCGTCTTTAAGTGCTTATACTGGAACAGGTAATACAGTGTATTCTGGTTCTGATCGTTATTCTTTACATGATTTAAAAATGAGTCAGTTCAAATTTGAATTGAAGTCTAAAAACTGGATGTTCCGTGCCTACAAAACAATTGAAGATGCAGGTAACTCATTTAACTCTACTATCGCTACTCGTTTATTCAATGAAGCTTGGAAGCCTAGTGCTACTTGGTATCAACAATATACTGGTGCGTATACTCAATACAGAGATGCTGGTTTAGACTATACTGCTGCAAACAATGCTGCACGTTTAATAGCTGATGCTGGTAGACCAGTTGGTCATATAGGTGACAATGCACTTTTCACAACCATTGCTGCTACACCTATTTCTAAAGGGGGTGGTAAGTTCTTAGATAAGTCTACTTTAAGTGTTGCAGAAGGTACTTTGAATTTAACTGAAATGTTGAATTTAAATAAATATGACATTGATTGGTTAGTAGGTGGTAGTGCAAAAATGTATACTTTGAATTCTCAAGGAACTTTGTTTGCTGATACTACAGGTCGTTTATATATCAATGAGTCTGGTGCTTATTCTCAAATCTCTAAGAAATTCTTTGGAGATATTTTGAAACTATCTTTCTCTG
>CAIJZF010000069.1 GCA_903825095.1 uncultured Bacteroidota bacterium
ATGCAATACTAGCTGCTTCTTGAGTAGGTAGTCCTAAGGCTTCGTCAAAACCATTGGTGTGCAAGCTTTGCGTGCCACCCAATACTGCAGCAATAGTTTGTATGGTAACTCTACTAATATTATTTAATGGTTGTTGCGCTGTTAAAGTAGCGCCGCCTGTTTGTGTATGAAAACGAAGCATTAAAGCTTTTTCGTCGGTGGCACCTAAGTCTTTCATAATAGTAGCCCACATTTTTCTAGCCGCTCTAAATTTGGCCACTTCTTCAAATAAATTATTATGGGCATTAAAAAAGAAAGATAATCTCTTACCAAATACATTAATGTCTAATCCTTTTTCAATAGCCGCTTTGACATAGGCCTTGCCATTGCTTAAAGTAAAGGCTACTTCTTGCACCGCTGTACTGCCCGCTTCTCTAATATGATAACCTGAAATACTAATGCTATTCCACTTCGGTAAATGCTGACCACAGTATTCAAAAATATCTGTGATAATACGCATTGAATTTTTAGGAGGGTAGATATAAGTGCCTCTAGCTGCGTATTCTTTTAAAATATCGTTTTGAATAGTGCCTGCTAATTGTTTTAAATCGGTACCTCTTTTTTTAGCAAGCGCAATATAAAGTGCAAGTAAAATGAATCCTGTTGAGTTAATGGTCATAGATGTACTAATCTTATCTAAAGGAATATCCTTAAATAAAATTTCCATATCCTCTAAAGAACAAATAGATACACCCACTTTACCTACTTCGCCTTCTGCTAAAGAATGGTCGGCGTCATAACCAATTTGAGTAGGTAAGTCAAAAGCCACACTTAAGCCCATTACACCTTGCGATAAAAGAAAATGATATCGTTTATTACTTTCTTCAGCTGTTGAAAATCCAGCATATTGACGCATTGTCCATAGCTTACCTCTATACATATCGGATTGAACACCTCTTGTATAAGGGAACTCGCCGGGTAATAATGTTTCATTTAAATCGGTAGGTAAATCGTTGCAGGTATATACCTTCTTTATTTCAATGCCACTATCTGTCTTTTTTTCAGCTTCTTGCATGGTTAAATTTACGAAAAATTCAAAATAAAGGGGTTTCAATTATTTCTATTCTCGAAATCACTGTTTACTTGTAAATGCGGCTAATATTGTACTTTTGTACTATAAATGTTCAGATATGTCAACAGATACTAATATAGCCTTACAAACCCCTGTAACTTTTACAGTAGGTGCCATTAATGAAATTAACCGTTTAATGGCCGAGCCAGACTTTGATCAGCAACAAAGACTAAGAGTAGGTGTAAAAGGGGGTGGATGTAGTGGAATGACCTATGTATTAGGTTTTGATGTTCCTAAGGCAGAAGATGAAATTTTTTCTATTGAGGGCATACCTTGTTGCATGGAAAAATCACATCAGATTTATGTTTATGGTATGGAAATAGATTGGCAAGGTGGCTTGAATAGCCGAGGTTTTACTTTTAAAAACCCGAATGCGTCGAGTACCTGCGGATGCGGTACTTCATTTGCGGTTTAAAATTAGCTTAAAAAATACATCATTCTCGCACTCTGATCGCTTTGCTCACAAAGTTCGCTCGAATGAGTATTGTTTTAAATCTAATTTTAAACAAATTTCAGTCAGCAGTAATATTGTAGCATAAAAAAAGCCCCTCAATAATTCGAGGGGCTTTTTATTTATAAGTAAGTCTTATTATTTCTTTTTCTCTTCACGTCCTAATGGGCGACTTTTTGCAAAGTCAACTAATACAGGAGCCGCTACGAAGATAGAAGAGTAAGTACCTGTGATAACTCCAATTAACATTGCGAATGCAAAACCTCTTGTTACTTCTCCACCAAAGATGAATAAGATTAAGATAGTTAAGAACACAGTTAAGGATGTCATAATAGTACGACTCAATGTTTGGTTAATGGCCTTGTTAATGATAGAAGCATTGTCTGCACCTTTCATTAATTGGCTGTCCTCACGAATACGGTCATATACAATTACAGTATCGTTCATAGAGAAACCAATTACCGTTAGAATGGCAGCAATAAAATGCTGGTCAATTTCTAACGGGAAAGGAACTACTTTTCTTAAGAAACTAAATACAATTAAGGTTACAAATACATCGTGTAATAAGGAGAAGATAGTACCTAAAGAATATCTCCAATCACGGAAACGAATAAATATGTATAAACAAATTGCAATTAATGCAAAGATGGTTGCCTTTGTAGCACCTGCTTTTAAATCATCAGAGATAGTAGGAAGTACTGTTTGAGAACTTTGCTTATACTGAGATTCGAACTCTTTTAATGAAGTTCCTGCTGGCATTTGCTTCTCTAAACCTTTGAATAATAAAGCTTCTACCTCTGCATCA
>CAIJZF010000070.1 GCA_903825095.1 uncultured Bacteroidota bacterium
ACCAAATTCAGTTCTACCCAAGTTCAAAGACATATTCTTGTTTTGCTAAAGTTAATAATAGTGGTGAATTATTTACTTGTTTTTACAATTTGTATTTTCCCGTTCATCAAAACTTTAGCAGTAGGTTCTGTACTCGATTTTATTTTAAGATTTGTCACCTGGCCATCGGCCCAGCTCATTTCAATTTCATAATTGCCTCTTGCCTTCAATCCTTTCACGGCGCCCGTAGCCCATGCCTTAGGTAGGGCTGGTAAAAGCGTGATTAATTCATCGTTTGATTGTACTAGCATTTCAGCCACTGCGGCAGCTCCCCCAAAATTACCATCTATTTGAAAAGGGGGATGCGCGTCTAATAAGTTGGGATAAGTACCCCCCGCATTAGTATAATTTTCTTTGGTTTCATCTGGGGGAACATATTTTAATAATTCACGATACATTTTATAAGCGTGGTCTCCGTCTTTTAATCTTGCCCATAAATTTATTCTCCAACCTTTAGACCAGCCTGTGGTTTCATCTCCTTTTACTTCTAAAGTTTTTTTAGCAGCCGCTGCTATCTGGGGTGTTTTATCAACCGTTACATGGGTGCCAGGATACAATCCGTATAAATGAGATTGATGTCGATGTTTAGGATCGCTGTCTTCCCAATCATAATACCATTCTTGTAAATTACCTGCCTTACCTACTTTATAAGGATGTAAATTATTTAAAGCCGTATTTATTTTATTTGCAAAATCATTATCGTTCTTTAAAACTTTTTGCGCAGCAAGTACATCTAAAAATAATTCTCTAATCATAGCAAGGTCGGCAGTGCCGCCATAAAAAGTAGATCCCACAAAACCATTTGGCATTTTGAAAGTATTTTCTGGAGAAGTTGAAGGAGAGGTAATAAATTTTCCACTACTATCTGTTACTAACCAGGCTAAACAAAATTCTGCAGCACCGCGCATTAATGGATAGGCTTTCTGTTCTAAAAATGTTTGGTCCTTGGTAAATAAATAATGTTCCCATAAATGTGTGGAGGCCCAAGTGCCACCCATGGTCCAATTCGCCCAAACAGGATCTCCATTTCCAAAATTACCCACCGGATTAGACATAGCCCATATATCTGAATTATGATGTGCTACCCAACCTGGCATATTATAAAATGTTTTGGCTGTGGTCTTTCCTGTAGTGGCGAGGTTGCCTATGAATTGTAAAAACGGTAAATGCATTTCAGATAAATTGGTATTTTCTGCTAACCAATAATTTTCTTCTGCATTTATATTAATAGTATAATTACTTGACCAAGGTGGTTGTATATAGGGGTTCCATAAGCCCTGTAAGTTAGCAGGGACGCCAGTTGTACGAGAGCTTGATATTAATAAATAACGACCATACTGAAAATATAAAGTTTCTAAATAAGGATCGGCTTCTCCTTTAGCATATCTTTTTAAACGATCATCGGTAGGTAAGTTCACTAAGTCCTTACCGCCTAATTTTAATTCAACGCGATTAAAAAAAGATTGATAATCTTTTAGATGTCGTTTTTTTATTTCTGTCCAGCCTATTTGTTTTGCGTTGCTTAATTGTGTAGCAGTGTTTGCTACATTATTTAATCCCTTCGTAGCAGGGTCTTTATCAAAACCATTAAAACTAGTGGCCATAGAAACATACACAGTAGCTTCTGTAGCATCTGCTAATGTTATAGTAGAATCTGTTTTAGTAATTTTTCCAGTACTAGATTGTATTTCTATGTTCGCGGAAAAACGCGTGCCTCTTTTGGCATCATACATAATGGCGTTGCGTGATTTTTGAACATAGTTAGGATCGGCTTTCACAGGTGCCAATCCATTTACTTGAATTACATTATTATTAATGACTGTTGTATGTTTTAATAGCGATTCAAAACGAATAGTAAAACCTAGTGCGCCTGCTTTTTTACTCGTTAAGTGAATGGTAAAAATTTTATCGGGATTAGACACCAAATATTCCCTTTCAATAGTATTGTTATTAGAGAAGGTTTGCACTTTTGCAATGGCCTTGTCAATATCTAGCTCTCTGTAATAATCGGTAATATAGGGGTCGTCATTAATATCCATTAGCAGTGTGCCGAGTGGCGCATACGATTCGGAAAACTTTCCTTGTAACTTTTTTAGAAGCTCTGCTGCTTTTTTATAATTGTTTTCTTGCAGGGCTTTACGCACTGCCGGTAAATTTTTATAGGCCTGCGGATTCATGTTTGCATTCACTGGCTC
>CAIJZF010000071.1 GCA_903825095.1 uncultured Bacteroidota bacterium
AAATATAATAAGAGATGAATGGGGTATTGCACATGTATATGGCAAAACCGATGCCGATGCAGTATTTGGTTTAATGTATGCACAAAGTGAAGAGAATGTGGGTCAAATAGAATTGAACTATTTAGAAATGTTAGGCCGCACTGCGGAGGTGAAAGGACCTTCTGCCATTTATGAAGACTTAATGATGCGCCTTATTCAAGATAGTCTAGCTGCTATTCAAGACTATAATAAAAGTCCTATTTGGTTTAAGGAATTGTTACAAGCCCATGCCGATGGATTGAATTATTATTTATACAAACATCCTGAAGTACAACAAAAAGCCATTTCATATTATAAACCCTGGTATCATTTAATGTGGACAGACGGAAGCGTTTCTCCCACTAGAACTGGTGGTATTAAAACAGAACAGGTGGCTTCTTTTTATGGACAAATGCCAGGTGCTGAAAAATTCGTGGTAAATAATACCGAGGAGCCTTATGCATTAGAAGAAAAAATACAAAAAGGATCTAATGGATTTGCAATTGCACCTAAGCATAGTAAAAATGGCAATGCCTTATTATATATTAACCCGCATGTGCCATTTTATTTTAGATCTGAAATACATATGGTAAGCGAGCAAGGCTTAAATGTGTATGGTGCTGTTACTTGGGGTCAAATGTTTATTTACCAAGGCTTCAATGAACGCTTAGGTTTTATGCATACAAGTAGCTACGCCGATGTAGCCGATGTCTATGAAGAAAAAGTAACTAGAAATAAAACAGGCTGGGTTTCAAATTATGAACAAAGTCTTCAGCCCATTATAGAAAGAAATATTCCTATTCAATATTTGGAAGAGGGTCAAATAAAAACAAAATCATTTACAACTTATCGCACATTACACGGACCCGTAATGGGATCTAAAAATGGTAAGTGGTTAAGTTTACAAGAAAATAATCGTTCCTTAAATGCATTAATGGAATGTTGGACAAGAACCAAGGCCACTAATTTGAAAGAATATGAAAAGGCCTTATCTCTTTTAGGTAATAATAGTAATAACACTGTCTATGCCGATGCCGATGGCTCTATTGCTTACTGGCATGGTAATTTCATGCCTAAAAGAAATAAGGAATATGATTTTAGTATGCCCGTTGATGGCTCTATTAAAGCCACGAATTGGTTAGGCGTGCATGCACTTAATGAAATAGTGCAAAGTATTAACCCCATTAATGGTTGGTTACAAAATTGTAATGCCACTCCTTTCACAGTAGCTGGAGCATATAGTCCAAAAGAAAAAGACTACCCACATTATATGGCACCCGATGGCGAGAATGGACGCGGTATTAACGCAGTTAACTTACTTAGTAAAATAGATAAAATATCCTTAGACGAATTAATTCAATTGGGATACAATAAACACTTATCTGCTTTTGATATTTTACTGCCTTCTTTTATGGCGTATACGAATACCATTACTTTAAATGAAAGAGAAAAAAAGGCAATTAATTATTTAGCTAATTGGAATGGTGATGCGGGCATTTCTTCTGTAGCCACTACTATTGCCATTGAATGGGCCAATAACTGGTCTAAAGAAATTCCTCCTGCCACCACAGAAGAAGCCACTACTCAAATTATAAAAAAATATGAGCAGATGGTTCAAGCTGTTTCTAATGAAAAAAAATTAGCCCTTTTAAATGCAGCATTAAATCAATTAGAAAAAACTTATGGTAATTGGGAAATTCAATGGGGCGATCTTAATAGATACCAAAGAGTGAACCCAGGAGAGAAATTCGATGACAATGCACCTAGTATAGCGGTAGGACAAACTTCTTCTAAATGGGGCTCCCTGCCTGCTTTTGAGAGCAGAAGGTATGATAATACTTTAAAGCGTTACGGTTATTCTGGTAGTAGTTTTATTGCAGC
>CAIJZF010000072.1 GCA_903825095.1 uncultured Bacteroidota bacterium
GTTCGAGGACATTTTTACACCCTAGACACTTTTTGTGTATATGACAATTTTAAGAAGCCTAGCTAAGATCGTTTCGATCTTCCTATTTATCACCCTTAGTTCATCTATCGGAAATCAATTGAATGCGCAAGATGGGAAAGCACTTTTCTCACAAAATTGCGCATCATGTCACGCGGTTAATAAAAAATTAACTGGTCCTGCACTTGCAGGCGTAGAAGATCGTTGGCCTGATAAAAAGAATTTGTATGCATGGATTAAAAACAATGCTGCATTTTTAAAAACGGGAGACCCTTACGCAACAAAATTGTACAACGAGTACAATAAAACTGCAATGAACTTATTCCCTAGTTTAACCGATAAAGATATCGATGCTATTCTAGGTTATATCAAAACTGTTCCTGCAGCAGGCGCAGCACCAGTAGGTGGCGCAGCTGCTGATGCACCTAAAGAAGAATCTGATAGCACTTTAATATTTGGTTTACTTACTTTAATATTAGCAGTTGTTTCATTAATCTTATTACAAGTTAATAGCAACTTAAAAAAATTATCTAGCGATAAAGCGGGCATTCCTTCTGCAAACCCTGTTCCATTTTTTAGAAATAAAGCATACATCGCATTCATCGCCATCATCTTCTTTATAGTGGGTGGTTATATGACAACAGTGGGCGCAATGAACTTAGGTCGCTCAAAGGATTATCAACCTGAACAACCTATATACTATTCTCATAAAGTGCACGCAGGGGTGAATCAAATTAACTGTCAATACTGTCATACGGGTACTTACCAAGGTAAACAAGCAACACTTCCAAGTGTGAATGTTTGTATGAACTGTCACATGGCAATTAACGAATACAAAGGCGCGCCTTTAGTAAGAGAGAATGGTGATGTAGTAGATGGTACTGCAGAAATTAAAAAATTATACAAATACGCAGGATTTACGGAAGGCCAACCTTGGGATGCTGCGAATGCAAAACCTATTGAGTGGGTGCGTATACATAACTTACCTGATCACGTTTACTTTAACCACGCACAACACGTGAACGCTGGTCAAGTAGCATGTCAACAATGTCATGGTGAGATTCAAAAAATGGGTGAAGTAAAACAATTTGCAGATTTAAGTATGGGCTGGTGTGTGAACTGTCACAGAAACACACAGGTTCAATTTAAAGACAATGGTTTTTATAGCATCTATGAAAAATTCCACGCCGACTTAAAGAGTGGGAAAATTGATAGCACAAAAGGAATTACTGTAGAAAAAGTGGGTGGTACAGAGTGTCAAAAATGTCACTACTAGTACCTAATTGAATTAATAAAGAAGCGTAATATTTTATATACATTACTATGGAGCAAAAAAAGCACTGGCAAAGTTTTGGAGAATTAAATAATTCTGAAGCTTTTAATAAAGAAGTTCAAAACGAATTTAAGGAAGAACTTCCTTTTGTGGAAGACGAATCTACTTTGGAAAAAGGAGAAAGTTTTTTACAAGCGAAAGCACCTCGTCGTGATTTTTTAAAATATGTAGGATTTAGTACTGCAGCTGCAGCCGTGGCAGCAAGTTGCGAAATGCCTATTAAAAAAGCAATTCCTTTTGCGAACAAGCCTGAAGATATTTTTCCTGGTATTGCCGATTATTATGCAACAACTTATGTGCAAGATGGTGATGTAGTAAGTGTACTTGCTAAAGTACGCGATGGTCGTCCTATAAAATTAGAAGGTAATACATTAAGCCCTATCACTGTTGGTGGTACTTCTGCTAGAGTGCAAGCTTCTGTTTTAGATTTATATGATACAGCTCGTTTACGTTTCCCAAGTATTGCTGGAAAAGAAGCAAGCTTTGAAGATATTGATAAAGCCATTGCAAGTGAATTAAATGGTGCTGCAGTTATTGTAACAAGCTCCATTACTTCTCCTTCTACTAAACAAGTCATTGCTCAATTTTTAGCAAAGCATGCTGGAAGTAAACATATTACTTACGATGCGGTTTCTCATAGCGCAATGTTACTTGCAAACCAAGCTTCTTATGGTAAAACAATTATTCCTACCTATCATTTTGAAAATGCAAAAGCCATTGTTTCTTTAAGTGCCGATTTCTTAGGTACTTGGTTAAGCCCTGTGGAATTTGCAAGACAATATGCAGTTGGAAAAAAATTAGATGAAAAAAATCCTGCAATGAGTAGACATATCCACTTTGAAACAGTGGCAAGTATGACTGGTTCTAATGCAGATGAAAAATATTTATGTCGCCCTTCTGAATTACCAATGATTGCTGCTGCTTTATTAAGCGCGGTGAATGGCGGTGAAATTACGGGTATCTCCGATGCTAAATTAAAAGCTGGAATTGAGGCGGCTGCTAAAACATTAACTGCGCACAAAGGTGCTGCACTAGTAGTATCTGGTAGCAATAATGTGAACGAGCAAATTATTGTCAACGCTATTAACAACGCTGTTGGCGCGAATGGATCTACTATTAATTTTGCAGAGACTTTAAATTACCGTCAAGGTATTGATAACGATTTTGCAAATTTTGTGGATGATATGAACGCAGGTAAAGTAAACGCTGTTTTATTTTATGGTGCGAACCCTGTGTACACATGGCCTGCTGCTGATAAAGTAAAATCGGGTTTAGCAAAAGTGAAAACAACTATTTCATTCAATGCTAAATTAGATGAAACAACAGCGCTTTGTAAATATTCAATTCCTGCTCCACACTTCTTAGAAAGTTGGGGAGATGCTGAACCAGTATCTGGTCATATCTCTTTCATTCAACCTACTATCTCTCCTTTATTTAAAACACGTGCCTTCGAAGACTCTTTATTAAAGTGGTCTGGAGACGCAACTGATTATACCACTTATTTAAAAAACTATTGGTCTGCTAAATTAGGTGGAGAGAATGCTTGGAATAAAACATTACAAGCTGGGGTATTAATTCCTGCAGATGTAAATAATATTGGTGCAAGTATTAATAGTAGCGCGGTAGCTTCAGCTTTAGCTGCAGTAAATGCAAGCAAGCCTTCTTCTAATGACAAAACTAAAATTGAATTAGCCTTATATCAAAAAGTAGGAATTGGTGCAGGACAAGGAGCTTCTAACCCATGGTTACAAGAATTACCCGATCCAGTTACTCGTGCTACTTGGGATAACTATATTATAGTATCTCCTGCGATGGCAAAAACTTTATTGAACATTGATTTAAATAATGCAGGTCAGGCCGATGCTTATGAAGTAAAACCTCCTAAGCAAGTAGTTAAATTAACAGTAGACGGAAAATCAATTGAACTTCCTGTTTTAATTATTCCAGGTACACATCCACAAACAGTGGGTATTGCAGTGGGATATGGTCGTGCAGAAGCGTTAGGTAAATCAGTTATTGGTACAGGTAAAAATGCATATCCTTTAGCTTGCATTGAAAATGGATTGGTACAATTTGCTTGTAGTAATGTTACTTTAACTGTTACAGGTGAAACTTATCCTGTGGCCTTAACACAAACACATTTCCGTTACGATACTGCTCAAGGTAATCGTACCGAAGTAATGAAAGAAATTACTTTAGCTGAATACATAAAAAATCCAACAGAAATTTTAGAAGAGCGTGAAGCAGAAACTAAACCTTATGGCGGATTAGAAAATTATGAAGCACAAGGAACTATTTATCCAGTATACGCTCGTCCGGGTATTAAGTGGGGTATGAGTGTAGATTTAAATAGCTGTAACGGTTGTGGTGCTTGCGTGGTAGCATGTAATGCAGAGAACAACGTTGCGGTGGTAGGTAAGCCAGAAGTTTTACGTGGTCATGAAATGCATTGGTTACGTATTGATAAATATTTTAGTGGTGATATGGA
>CAIJZF010000073.1 GCA_903825095.1 uncultured Bacteroidota bacterium
ATGGTAAGTCACATCTCCCCCTCTATTGATATGAAAAAACTCAATGCCTAAATTCTTTAATTGTTCTTCCGACACTAAAACATGCTCTCTTTTACCACTTTTCCCTAAAGTAAATACGGGATTATGCTCTACCATTAATAATCTATGTTCTGTGTTCGAGGTTTTTAGATCCTGCTCATTTTGCCTAGCCGCCCATTTGATTTGCGTATTTTTCAGCAGTAAAGCCTCCTGGTAATCCCAGCTGGGCTGATAGGATTGAATGCCCATATCCTCGAAAAAAACTTTTTGACGCATAAAGCAAAGTTACAAACTAAGCAGCAATATCCTACTTTTGCATCATGTCTGAAGAATTAGAGCCCATCGCCGAAGAAAATAGTGAGTCCCTTTATGAAAGAGTTGCCTTTACAGTAGATAAAGGACAAGCCCCCATGCGTATTGACAAATGGGTGCAAGCAAGAATTGAAGGTATTACCAGAAATAAATTACAAAATGGCATTGACGGTGGTTTTTTAACCGTGAATGGCAAGGTGGTAAAAAGCAATTACAAAACAAGACCAGGTGATGAAGTCGTTTACTTAAGTTTTATTAATCCAGAATATACCGACCTCAAGCCAGAGGCCATGAACTTAGATATTGTGTATGAAGACGAGGCCGTTATGGTAATAAACAAACCTTCCAATATGGTGGTGCATCCGGGTATTGGAAATTATACGGGCACTTTACTCAATGGCGTAGCGCATCATTTACTTTCACAAAATCCCGATTTAAACGAAGAAGTACTTCCGCGTTTTGGACTAGTACACCGAATAGATAAAAACACAACTGGTTTAATTGTACTTGCTAAAACACCAGAAGCCGCCTCTCATTTAGCCAAGCAATTTTTTAATCACACAGTGGAAAGAAAATATGTGGCCCTTGTTTGGGGAGATATGGAACAAGAGGAAGGAACTATTGTGGCGAATATTGCACGCCATAAATCGAATAGAAAAATGTTTGATGCCTACCCCGATGAAGAAATTGGAAAGCATGCCATTACCCATTATAAAGTAATTGAGCGTTATAATTATGTCACGCTTGTATCATGTATTTTGGAAACAGGTAGAACGCATCAGATTAGAGTGCACATGAAACATATTGGCCATACCCTTTTCAACGATTTTGAATATGGTGGCGATAGAATTTTAAAAGGCACTATTTATACTAAGTATAAGCAGTTTGTAGATAATTGCTTTGAGGCCTGCCCAAGATGCGCCTTGCATGCACAAACCTTAGGATTTATACATCCCACTACTGAAAAACAAATAAGCTTCGATAGTCCACTGCCTTCCGATATGCAAGCGGTCATAGAAAAATGGAAATATTATAAAGCATCTGCGAACCAATAATTTCAGTAATAGAATAATATAAAAAAAGGCGCTACCATTTCTGGAGCGCCTTTTTTATAACTACTTAATATGTAGTATCTAGTTTCTTATTTTTTATTTTGTGCATTTTGCATAGGAGATAATCCCATTGATTGCCCACGCCCAAAAGCTCTTGCTTTAAATATAGCAAATTTAGAAGGCTCTGCTAGATTAGGCCAACTATTATTCGTTTCATCAATATCGGCTGTTTCACGCATAGGATCTAATTTAATAGACACTGCTTTTTTATTGGTTAAATAAACTTTAGTGACTTTATTTTCATTATGTCTCCAAATTTGCGCAGAAATTTTATTTACTTCTTTAGTACCATCTTCAAAAGTAAATTCAACTATAATGGGCATCACCAATCCGCCTTTGTTTAAAAAACTAATTTCATATAAATGCACATCTGCATATTTTGCTTTTTCTGCATCTGTCATTGTAAGAGGTGCCCCGAAATTAGGAGCAGGTAGTTTGGTTAGTGAATCGTAAGGCTCTATACCTCTATCATATCTCCAATAAAAATCACGAAGGCTTGTATCTGCATCTACTAAAAAAACGATAGACTTATCATTTCTATTTCTAAGTTTAGAAATATCTTCAAAATCATTTAACAAAGGCTTGTCTAAGGGTCTTGCACCCATACCGCCCATATTCACCATAGCGCCGCGTCTTCCGCTCATCATGCCAGCACCTGCCATAGCGTTTGCATCATAGACTGCATGTTTCACTGTATCAATTGCTATATCAACTGGATCAATACCATAAAACCATCCTCTCCAGAACCAGTCTAAGTCTTCAGCACTTGCGTCTTCCATGGTTCTAAATAAATCGGCAGGGGTTGGATGTTTGAATGCCCAACGTCTAGCATACTCTTTAAATGAATAGTCAAACAATTCACGACCCATAATGGTTTCTCTTAAAATATTTAAAGCTGTGCCTGGTTTTGCATAAGCATTCGGACCAAACTGAATAATATTTTCACTATTAGTCATAATAGGCTCTAATTGATCCTTAGGTAATTTCATATAATCCGCAATAGTCCAGGCTGGCCCACGACGCGTAGGAAATTTATTATCATATAATTCTTCTGTTAAATATTCTACGAAAGTATTTAACCCTTCATCCATCCAAGACCATTGACGCTCATCACTATTGACAATCATCGGGAAAAAGTTATGGCCTACTTCATGAATGATTACACCTAGCATTCCATTTTTAGTAGCTTCAGTATAAGAGCCATCTTTTTCAGTACGACCATAGTTAAAACAGATCATTGGATATTCCATACCATTTGAAGCTTCAATACTTTGCGCCACAGGATATGGATAAGGAATACTAAACTTTGAATAAGATTTAATAGTATGAGCAACAGCCTTGGTAGAAAACTTGCGGTATAAACCATAAGCCTCTTTACCATAACCACTCATACACATTACTTTTTTGCCTTCTACATTGGCAGCCATCGCATCCCAAATAAATTTACGGCTAGAACCAAAAGCAAAATCACGCACATTCTCTGCAGTAAATACCCAAGTCTTTTGTGTAGTGGCTTTATTTTTTTCAGCATTTTTAGCTTCTTCCAAAGTAACAACTTCTACTGGCTCTTTAGAAGTCTGTGCTTTATTCCATCTGGCTAACTGAGCAGCAGAAAGTACTGCAGGATAATTTTGACCTTCTCCCGTCGCGAGTACAACGTGGTCACTAGGTACTGTAATGGCCACTTTATAATTACCAAATGTTAAAGCAAATTCTCCTCTATTGGTAAACTGATGATTTTGCCAACCTTGAAAATCGGAGTACACACATAAACGAGGATACCACTGTGCCATGGTAAACAAGTAGTTACCGTCTTCTGGAAAATACTCATAACCACCTCTACCCGCTAATGTTAAACGGTCGGTAATTTTATAATTCCAATTAATTTTAAAAGCAAATTTTTGACCAGGCTTTAATGCAGTAGGTAATTCCACACGCATCATTGTTTTGTTCACTGTATATTTCAGTGGAGCACCTAAGACGTCTGTAATTTTTTCAATATTATCTCCTAGTCCATTATCTTTTTTCTCATCTATCATTGCGTCAATAGTAGAAGTTGTCATGCCTCTTCCTAAATTATTGCTAGTGGCATAACCCGCATTGTTCACTGTGCTATGTTGGTTCTCGTCTAATTGTAACCATAAATAAGTTAATACATCGGGAGAGTTATTATAATAAGTGATTGTTTCAGCACCTGTTAAAAGCAATTTACTTTCATCTAAGGTTGCTTTAATATCATAGTCCACTCTTTGTTGCCAATATTTAGGACCCGGTGCACCACTCGCCGTTCTATACTCGTTAGCAGTAGGCAAGATTGTTCCCAACTGCTCAAATTTGTTTCCGTGATTTGATGTTGGATTGTTTCGAATGTCTTGCGCTATTAAAACAGAACAAGTACTTAAGAAAAACAAACTGATGTAAATAAACTTTTTCATTGTTAAAATTTTACCATTATAAAAAAGAAGCGATTCTATCAACCACCATATTCAAAGCCAAAATAATTGCAATGACAGAACCTGCCTGAACATATCTTTTTCTATCAACTTTGAATAGGTCTACGAATATAATTGAAATAATTAAAATTATGCCTACAATGAGTAATTGCCCTAACTCCAGGCCTAGGTTAAAGGAAAATAAAGGGCCTAGAATAGACTCCTCCTTGCCTAATAACATTTTTAGGTAATTACTAAAACCAAGCCCATGGATGAGCCCAAAAAACAAGGCTAAATAGTAAATAACTAGATATTTTGAAGGGGTTTTGGAACTGCTTATTGTAAAGTTAGCAAGCGCAGTAATAAGTATGGTGATGGGTATGAGCAGCTCAATAAAGGCCATGGGGAAACTTATCCAGTTCAAAGTACTTAAAGCCAGCGTCATGGAATGTCCAATGGTAAAAGCCGTAACTAATATTAGTATTTTTTGCCATTCATTCCAGCTATATCTAATCATTAAAGCTAAAATGAATAATAAATGATCTGAACCATTAATATCAATGATATG
This sequence comes from uncultured Bacteroidota bacterium, assembly GCA_903825095.1. The sequence continues at coordinate 4,443 of CAIJZF010000073.1, forward strand.
CTTATACCCTAAATGTAAATAAAGTAGCATTTCATTCATATTGTTTAATTTTAGTATCTTAAATTAATAAAGACTGCTCTAAGATACAAATAATTCATTATGACATTCATTGGCATCAAACCACTCGCCACTTTATTTATTGCAATGATGCATCCTTTCTTTATATCCGTGATTGACATCAATCATAACGAGAAAGAGGCAGCCCTTGAAATAAGCGTGCGTACTTTTACAGACGATCTTGAAAAAATGGTGAATCAAGAAAATCACACCGCCATTGATTTTAATAATCCTGCACAAAAAGAAAAATCAGATCAACTTATTAAAGCCTATCTCACCAAAAAATTATCCCTAGTGGCAGGTGGAACAAAATGCAATTTGGAATATGTAGGATATGAAATTCAAAAAGAAAGTACTTGGACTTATTTTGAAGTAAAAAATATTAAGGAATTAAAACAGCTAAATGTAGTTTGTGATATTTTAGCAGGCATTAGCCCGGAGCAAATTAATATTATACATGTTAAAACAAAAGGGCAAAGAAAAAGCTATGAACTAGCGCTTCCCAAAAATACGACCCAGTTTAATTTCTAGACATCCATTTTGAATATACAATGGCGCCAGCATAGCCCATTAATAATCCAATAAGCGTTCCTGCCAATATATCTAAAGGATAATGCACACCCACATAAATTTGCGCATAGGAAATAATACCTGCCCATACAAAAAACAAATAGGTATACTTTTTAAACAAGGGTTGTAAGCTCATAAACAAGAACATAGCCAAACTAAAATGATTGGCTGCATGAGAGGAAGTAAAACTGAAACTACTAGGACAAGCAGGAATTAATAACTTTACTTGCGAAAGTATGGCCGGATCGTTGCAGGGTCTTAAACGATGCACAAAGGGTTTGAAAATAAAACTACTTACTTGATCGCTCAGCGCAACAGTAATTGCTACTGTAAGAAGCCATTTCCAAGCCTTCCAACCCCATTTATAGAATATATAACCTACGAGTGCTATATAAAAGGGGAACCAGTGCTCAGAAGTACGCATCCATGGCATCAATGAATCGAAGAAAGTGTTGGTCCATTGACCATTGATTAGCTTAAATAAGCCTTGATCTGCCTGCTCTATAGTTGCCCCAATGTCTAGTATCATGCCATAAAGATACAAGGAAGTGCAAAAATTTAAAGTAAATTTGCCGAACCAATTTATAAAGTAAAAAAGAGCAGCTATGTCACTTATTAAGAGTATTTCCGGATTTAGGGGCACTATTGGGGGTAAACCCAATGATAACCTTACTCCTATAGACATTGTTAAGTTTGCCTCTGCCTATGGCAGCTGGCTTCTCCATAAAGGCCCTGGCAAGAAAAAAGTAGTAGTGGGCAGAGATGGAAGAATTAGCGGAGAAATGGTAGAAGTATTGGTAGAACAAAGCCTTTTGGCCTTAGGAATTGATGTAATTCATTTGGGTTTAAGCACCACACCTACTGTTGAAATGGCCGTAGTTTTTGAAAAAGCAGATGGTGGAATAATTCTTACAGCTAGTCATAACCCCAAACAGTGGAACGCTTTAAAACTATTAAATGAAAAAGGAGAATTTGTAAGTGGTGAGGAAGGGAAAACTATTTTAACATTAGCTGCTAACGAAGATTTTAATTATGCAAGCATAGATGATTTAGGGGAAATAATTGCAGGCACCAATAGTCTTGAAAAACATATTCAAGCGATTCTTGATTATCCATTAGTAGATGTGGATGCTATAAAAACAGCAAATTTTTCTGTGGTGGTAGATGCTATTAATAGCTCTGGCGCTTTTACAGTACCTGCCTTATTAAAAGCCATTGGTGTAAATGATATTACCGTATTAAATGGGGAGATGCATGGCAACTTTGCGCACAACCCAGAACCTTTGAAAGAGCACCTTACTGAACTTTGTGGTACTGTCGTTTCAAAAAAAGCAAGTTTGGGAATAGCCGTAGACCCCGATGTAGACCGCTTATGTTTTGTAAGTGAAAACGGAGAATTATTTGGAGAAGAATATACACTAGTAGCTGTTGCCGATTATATTTTACAAAATAAAAAAGGAGCCAGTGTTAGTAATTTATCTTCTACCCGTGCTTTAAGAGATGTGACTGAAAAACATGGTTGTAGTTATTTCGCTAGTGCTGTGGGAGAAGTGAATGTGGTGAATAAAATGAAAAGCGAAAAAGCAGTGATTGGCGGTGAAGGCAATGGTGGTATTATAGTACCCGATTTACATTATGGAAGAGACGCTCTTATTGGCATTGCTTTATTTTTAACACATTTAGCAAAAACTAAAATGAGCGCTTCAGCCTTAAGAGCCAGCTATCCTGCTTATTTTATGAGCAAGAAAAAAATGGATATTGACGCATCTTTATCGCTTCATAAAATATTTGATGTACTAGCTACCAAATATGCAGCTTTCCCAATTAATAAAGAAGATGGTTTTAAAATAGACTTTGAAAACGAATGGGTGCATCTTAGGTCTAGTAATACAGAGCCTATTATTCGTATTTATACAGAAGCCCCTTCACAGGCAGCTGCCGATAAATTAGCGGACGAGATTATTTCAATTATAGCCACAATTAACTAACTTAGAAAAAGTTTAGAATCTACATTATAGACTAGTTATATATAGATACATGGAAAGAATTTATTTTGATAATGCAGCTACCACTTCACTAGACCCCTTGGTCTTAGAAGCCATGATGCCTTATATGACCGAAAAATTTGGCAACCCCTCTTCTATTTATAGTTATGGGCGTGAAACTAGAATGGCTATTGAGCAAGCAAGAAAACAAGTTGCTAAAATTTTAGGCGCTCGTCCTGCAGAAATATTCTTTACTAGTGGAGGCACAGAAAGTAGCAATACTATTTTACATGCAGCCATGGAAAATTTGGAATGCACACACATTATTAGCTCCCCCATCGAACACCATGCCACTTTACATACCGTAAGTCATTTAGCTAAGAAATATAATGCAAAACTCAGCCTAGTAAACATTCTTCCCAATGGACATATCGATACCATCCATTTAGAAGAACTACTTGCCGCTTCGAATGAAAAAACTATTGTGAGCATTATGCATGCCAACAATGAAATTGGCAATATGATTGACCTAATGGAGATAGGTGGTATTTGTAAAAAGTATAATGCTTATTTCCACAGCGATACCGTACAAACCGTTGGCCATTTCCCTTTTGACTTAGCCAACACGCCTGTCGATTTTATTACAGGCGCTGGACATAAATTTCATGGACCTAAAGGAGTAGGCATTTTATATATTAGCGAGAATATAAAAATTAACCCATTATTACATGGTGGTGCACAGGAAAGAAATATGCGCGCGGGTACTGAAAATTTATATGGCATTGTAGGATTAGCCAAGGCTTTAGAAATGGCTACTGAAAATTTTGAAAAAGACAGTGCAACTATTGCTGGTTTAAAAAAATACATGCACGATGAATTAGTGAATAAAGTACCTGGTGTGAGTTTTAATGGAGACCCTTTTGGCAAAAGCCTTTACACGACCTTAAGCGTTAATTTTCCCAAGTCGGAAAGAACAGAAATGATCTTATTTAATTTAGACATTCAAAATATATGTGCTAGTGGAGGCAGTGCCTGTTCTAGTGGTGCACAAACAGGATCTCATGTAATACAAGCACTACATAAAGGAAGCAATGACGTAACAGTTCGTTTCTCTTTCTGTAAACACAATACAAAGGCCGAAATTGATAAAGTGGTAGCTACCCTATTAACTATTTTATAAGCAGACTAGTTTACCTACCCTATAAAAAAAGGTCCTCCGATTTATGGAGGACCTTTTTTTTATTAGACTAAGTGATAGTCAAATTTTACTCTTTTGCAATTAACTATTCAACATTATTGCATTCAGTACTATTTTTTTACTGCAAAGTCTTGACTCATTTTATTAATAGCTGCAATTAATTGATAAGTAGTTAAAGCGTCTTGAACAAATACAATTTGCTTATTGCTTAAACCATTAGGCTTACTCTGATAAGCATTCTCCAGGTTTTGCATAAACTGATCTTCAGACATTGGGTCACCCAAGGATTTATAATAAGCAATTTCTTGATTTAAGTCCTTCAATACCGAGCTTGATACTTTCTTAGCAACATTCATTTCGCCAGCTGCATAACAAGATTGTAGGAATATATAAGAGAAATAATTATGTTGATTACCTCTATTAGAAGTCATACCATAAGGGAAACTCTTCTCGTTGGTTTCGCTATCTAATTTTCTGATAATTTGTCTAGCACTGTCTAATTTACCCTCGCTCACTAAAGCTTGAGCAATTTGTGCAACGGTTAAACGAATAGAATTTAAATGTCTGCGATTTTCTTCATCGTAGTATACATTTGGATTTTTTGCATTGCCAAAAGTAAACTTCGTCATAATGTTTTTATAAGAAACATCGGCATCAATGCTTTGACCTATAGTTGGAACTAATTGATATGACATACCTGTTTGACGCACATACTTGTCTAATCCCATTTCTTTTAACTCCTGTGTAGAAGTAAAGCAAATAGGTCTCTTAAATTGAGAAGTAGCAATAATGGCATAAATAGCCATTTCATTTTTAAGTAGGTATTGTCTATTGGGATTAAAATCAATTAATAATTCATCCACTATGTTATCAGTTGGTTTTGCAATACCTGAAGCCAAGGCATTTGCCTTATTAACAGGCACTTTAAACTTATGGGTAGGGAATATATTCACTGGCCCTTCCTGTGTAGAGGCTTGGTATTTTCCTGAAGGATCTGCAATGACATTTCTAAATACAGAATCTAAATTATGGTAAGTTGAATCCCCAAAACCAGGCACCGCATTGTAATAAGCTACATTCAACTTACTACCAGATACTTGGTCTTCGGTAAATATAAGATCGAACTTATCGCTCTTATTCACTTTATATCTAAGTTCTTTCATGTACCAATCAGAACCTAATAAACTATTCACCACCACACGCACATCGGGTCTAATGCCTTCTACTTCTTGGGCATACCATAAAGGATAAGTATCGTTGTCTCCAAAAGAAAATAAAATAGCATTCGGAGGACAGCTTTCTAAATAATTACGGGCTAAATCGCGTGGTAAAGTTTTTTGACTTCTATCATGGTCATCCCATTCTTGTTGCGCCATCAATGCTGGCACTGCTAAAAACGATATAACAGTAGCCGCAATAGCAGCTATTTTTTTAGTAAGGAATTTCTCTAACCAAATGGCTACTTGTAAAACACCTAACCCTATCCAAATAGCAAATGCATAGAAAGAACCAACATAAGCATAATCACGCTCACGTGGTTGTAAGCTTTGTTGATTCAAATAAATTACAATGGCAATACCGGTAAAGAAGAAAAGAAGTCCTGTTACAATGAAGTCTTTCTTATTTTTTTGATATTGAAAAATAAATCCAAGTATACCTAAAAGAAAAGGCAACATAAATAAAGAGTTATGTGCTTTATTTTGATTCTTGATACTGTCTGGCAATTTCGATTGGTCTCCGAAAAGGAAATTATCAACAAAAGAAATACCTGTGCTAAAATTACCATCTCTTACATTTCCAAAACCTTGCAAATCGTTCTGCTTACCTGCAAAATTCCATAGGAAATAACGCAGGTACATAAAACCAAATTGGTAATTGGTAAAGTACTTAATATTATCTCTTAAGGTAGGAGGCGTTCCGTCTTCCACTCCTGCAAAGGCTTTAAAGCTATCCATCTGACCTCTGTCATTATCAGAATCCCACATTCTTGGAAACAAGTGAGCCGATGGCGCAGAAGACCAATCTCTTTTATAATTTTTACCAGCAATCTCATAAGTAGTTTTTGCTTTCACATATTGGTCTCCATTTTCTACATTCTCTACTTTATCTACATAATCTGGTCCGAATAAAATAGGCCAGTCACCATACTGCTCTCTTCCTAAATAACCCATTAAAGTAACTGGATTGTCTACATTATACATATCCACTGAAGGATCTGCATTAGAGCGAACCATGGTCGTTAAATAACTAGTATACCCTAACAAGAAAAAAGCAGTACACCAAATACCTAACTTTAAAAAGTATTTTCCTTTCTTATCGGCGTAACGAATGCCTAATGCTAAAATAATAGCCACCAAAACAAAGAAGAAAATAAAACCAGTAAAGAATGGAAGCCCCAATGAGTTCACAAAGTTAACATCAAAGGCACCCGCCCATTTAATAGTGTATTGAATTAAAAATACTTGTACAAAACCTGTTATAACAACGCCAATTAAAAAAGCCACTAAACCCCCCACAAAGCTTGGCTTATATTGTCTAAAATAATAGACCATAACAATAGCTGGTATGGTTAATAAGTTCAATAGATGCACCCCTATAGATACACCCATGATATAGAAAATAAAAATGATCCATTTGTCAGCACCTGGCTCATCGGCCTTATGCTCCCATTTTAAAATTGCCCAAAATACCAAGGCGGTAAAAAATGAACTAAGTGCATATACTTCACCCTCTACTGCACTATACCAAGCGGTATCGCTAAAAGTATATCCCAAGGCACCTACTATACCAGCGCCCATGATTAAAATAATTTGCTGAGTAGTTAAGGCTACTTCTTTGCTAGTCTCCACCATTCTTTTGGCAAAATGCGTAATGGTCCAAAATAAAAATAAAATAGTAAACCCACTAGCAAGTGCACTCATGGTATTGACTGCCTTTGCTGCAGTTAATGGATTGTCTCCAAAAAGGATAATAAAAACACGGCCCATTAAAACAAACATAGGCGCTCCTGGAGGATGTGGAATTTGTAATTTATAGGCACTGCTTATAAATTCTCCGCAGTCCCAAAAACTACCCGTTGCCTCAATTGTCATAACATAGACTGTACATGCAATCAAGGTCACGATCCAACCCGTCCAATTATTAATTTTTTTAAAGTCCATTTTTAGCGTTTTATTAGTTGCAAACTTAATTGAAACTAGCCAAAATGGGAAATTAATAGGCCTATAATAGGCTCTTTAAGTATATTTTAAGATTTCCCCGTTCCCCCTAGGTTTTTTATCTTTGAGCCCTCATGCAGAAAAACCAATCGGTCGCTTTTCATACTTTAGGCTGTAAACTCAATTTTTCAGAGACTTCCACCCTTTCTAGACAATTAGAGAAGGAAGGCTTTGAGAAAAAGGCCTTTACGGAGAAAGCAGATATTTATGTGATCAATACCTGTTCAGTTACCGAAAATGCAGATAAAGAATGTCGCCAATTGGTAAGAAGAATTCAAAGACTGGCCCCAGAAAGCTTTGTAGTGATCACGGGCTGCTATGCTCAATTAAAACCCAAGGAAATTGCTGAAATTCCTGGAGTGGATTTAGTGTTAGGCGCTTCTGAAAAGTTTAACCTTGTTCCCCATTTAGCCAATTTAACCAAGGGCGATGCGACTAAAATTTGCAGTTGCGATATTGATACCGTTACCGATTTTAAAAGTTCTTATTCCGTAAATGATAGAACCCGTACTTTTTTAAAAGTGCAAGATGGTTGTGATTACAGTTGTACTTTTTGCACCATTCCCATGGCTAGAGGTAAAAGTAGAAGTGACCGTATTGAAAATGTAGTAGCCGATGCCAAGTCCTTAGCAACTAATGGGGTGAAAGAAATTGTATTAACTGGCATTAATTTAGGCGATTTTGGAAAAAGTGAAGAAGGCGGAAAAAAACATACAGAAAATTTCTTTGATTTACTGAAAGCCTTAGAGCAAGAAACAAATATGCCTAGGTACCGTATCTCTTCTATTGAACCCAATTTACTCACCAATGAAATTATTGAATTTGTAGCAACGAGTAAACGCATTATGCCGCATTTTCATATTCCATTACAAAGTGGTTCGAACGCAGTTTTAAAATTAATGCAAAGAAGATATACCCGTGATTTATACCAAGAAAGAGTGGACCTAATTAAAAAAATAATGCCGCATGCTTGTATTGGAGTGGATGTGATTGTGGGTTCTCCGGGTGAAACAGAAGAATATTTTAAAGAAAGCCTTGAATTTATTCATGCATTAGACATTGCTTACTTGCATGTATTTACCTATTCAGAGAGAGCAGCTACCAAGGCCTTGACCATTAAGCCCATTGTGCCTATGCAAGAGCGTCATGAGAGAAATAAAATACTTAGGAATTTATCTTATCAAAAATTACAATACTTCACAGCATCACAAAGAGGAAGCACTAGAAAGGTTTTATTTGAATCGCCCAAAGTGAATAAAGAAGATGAATCTATTGTAATGCTAGAAGGATTTACTGATAATTATATAAAAGTGGAAACACCATTTCGTGCCGAGTGGAGCAATCAAATAATTGATTGGACCTTAGTATAGAAAAATTATTAGAAAGATTATTACAAAGATTATTGGAGCGAAACTTCAGAAGCTTTGAATTCAACAATCATCATCATATTAATACTTTCCAACTTCACATAAACCGATTTTTTACTCGCTTTTATCACTTCTCCTTTCTGCCCCATAAATAATCCCTGATTAATCTCCACTTTAGTTTGAGGGGGTATATTGGCCATATCCACTACTTGAATAGTGGCATCCGACTGGCCCAAGTATTTACGAATTGCCTCAATTTCATTATCTCTAATAATAGCGGGCTTTCTTAGAAAGTATAAAAAATTCACTACCCCCATGGTAGATAAAATTTTAGTGTGGTCTTCTTTGCTAGCTTTAATGAAAACATAAGATCTAAAGAGTGGCTCTTCGATAATCTTTTTTCTATCAGACCATTGTCTTTCTCTTTTTTGAACAGGGCACCAGCTTTCAAAACCATTTTTGGTTAATAAGCCGTCTACCTTTTTCTCCCATTTAGACTTTGTATATATTACATGCCATGTTTTAACATTGGCCCCGGTTTCAACTTTCATACGCCTCTATCCTTTTTTAGCGATTAAATTGGGCTTAGCAAACTCTGTTAATAATTTACTAGACTCACTTACTTGAATATCCTTAGCAACCATCTTCAACCAAGCCTGATACCTGTCTTGTTTTGATTTATCTGGATTATTATAAAACTTATCATAATCTGCTTTTAAAGCAGTCACCGTCATAGGTGTCTTCAATTTCAAAATATTTTCATTTTGTTGAATAACATTTTGAATTTCTTTTTTATACTGTCTGTATTTATTAATCTCTAAAGCCACCGACTTATCTACTTGAGCAGACACCCATTGTAAGTTTTTCTTAAATCGAATAGCAGCGGTATCGTTCTTTATTTTATTATTGGCTTTTAAAGCAATAGTAGCAATCTCATTTGAACTTGTCCAAGGTGCATACTTAGCACGCTCCATCTCATCCCATGGCAAGGCAGATGGATTGTCTTTTTCACGGTATTTCAAA
>CAIJZF010000074.1 GCA_903825095.1 uncultured Bacteroidota bacterium
CACTAAGTAATATTTAATCAAAATTAAATTCAATTATTTTCAAAAAAAAGACTCATTTTTTTTGGTAAATACAATTTTGAGTTGAAATTTTACATTGTTAATTTCGTAATTACCTATGGCATTAAAAACTATCAAAGAAAAAAAGGCTGCTACACCCAAAAATGGTGTTGTAAAAGCAGATAAAGCAAGTAAATCAACTGCGAAGAAAAAAGACGTAGACGAAGATGACTTGGAGGAAGAGGATGAGGTGAATGATGATTGGGAAAAGACAGAAGAAGATACAAGCTGGGATCCTGACTTCGAAGAATTTGATATGCCGAAAAAAGCTTCCAAAAAACCAGGTAAGTTTAAACCATCAGACGAAGACGATGACTTTAATTTGAATGATGATCTCAAAGATATTGACGACGATGATTTATTTGACGACAAAGATGAATTAGAAGACGATTTTTAATAGCTCCTTTATACTTTATTAAGCATTTATTCTTTGCATTTGTTCTTTCGAAAAGCTTAATAAGCCTACCTCATTAAAACTAGCACTCATTACTTGTAAGCCAAATGGCATGCCATTACTATGTGTAAACAAAGGAATGGATATGGCTGGAATACCCACCAAGTTCGCATACACAGTATAGATATCTGCTAAAAACATTTCCGTAGCACTATGATTTTTTTCACCCAAGCTAAAAGCAGTAGTAGGTACTGTAGGTGATAGTATTAAATCATATTTCGAAAACACAGTATTTGTTAAGTCTACTAATTTTTGTCTTACTTGTTGGGCCTTGGTAAAATAGGCGTCAAAATAACCGGCACTTAAAACAAAACTACCTAGTAAAATTCTTCTTTGCACTTCTTCGCCAAAACCTTCTGTTCTCGTTTTTTTATATAGGTCATTTAAATCGGTAATACTTTCCTTCGTTCTATGTCCAAACTTAATGCCATCAAATCTTGATAAATTACTAGACGCCTCTGCCGTGGTTAATACATAATAGGTAGGTACTAAATAAGAGAGTAAAGAAAAATCAATGGCTTCAACAATATATCCTTTTGCCTCTAAATCTTTGAAGTAGTTTTCTATTTGCGTTTTAATTTCTGCGTCTAGGCCAGGATGAAAAAGTGTTTCTTTAAAATAGGCAACTTTTTTAGGGCTATTTGCCTTATCTATTTCTTTACTATAAGCAGGAACGGGTTTACTAGAAACTGTACTATCAAATTCATCTGCTCCTGCCATTACTTCTAAAACAAGGGCAGCATCTTCAATAGTTTTTGAAAAAATACCTATTTGATCAAAGGAAGAGGCATAGGCAATTAAACCATATCGAGAAATTCTTCCATAACTTGGTTTTAAACCCACCACCCCACAAAAATCGGCAGGTTGTCTTACAGAACCACCCGTATCGGATCCAATACTAATCATAGATAAACCTGCTTGCACAGAAACGGCAGAGCCCCCTGAGGAACCACCCGGAACTTTTGAATGATCAATGGCGTTTTTTACAGGACCATAGGCAGAATTTTCATTGCTGCTTCCCATAGCGAATTCATCACAGTTTTGGCGTCCAATAATAATGGCACCCTCGTCTACTAATTTTTGAATAGCGGTGGCTGTATAAACAGCAGAATAATTTTCTAAGATTTTAGAAGCAGCGCTTAGCTTATGTCCTTTATAAGAAAGCACATCTTTAATACCTATTACTACACCATGTAATTTTCCTAAGGTTTTACCTTGGTTTCTCTGGGCATCTAAATGCGCTGCAAGACTTAATGCCTCTTCAGAAAATATTTCTAGATAAGCATTTAAATTTTCTTGTGCAGCAATTTGGTCCAAGTAATGTTTTACTGCTTGGGTACAAGTTGTATGCGCTGCTACTAAAGCAGCATGGTAGTCTTTGATGGAAGTAAACCGAAACAAAGGCTTATAAATTAAGCAGGTTTTTCGTCTTTTTCTTTGATTCCGTCTTCGATTTCTTTTTTCACGTTGTTTTTAGCATCGTTGAATTCGCGAATACCCTTACCTAATCCACGCATGAATTCAGGGATTTTGCGTCCGCCAAACATTACTAAAATAACCACACCAATAATTAATAATTCTTGAAATCCTAAGTTGCCCATAATATTAAATTTAGAAGTTTAAAGGTAAGGTAATTATAAAATAGAAAAGCAGTATTTTTTATGAATTACACCTATGAATAGCTAATTATTTGTTACAAAAAAAGCCCCGATTTCATGGATATGAAAACGGGGCTTTGTATAGTTTACTAGTGGTGTACTAGCTATCTTTCTAGAATCTTTTTTCTTTAATACGAGCACTCTTACCGCTTCTATCGCGTAAGTAATACAATTTAGCACGACGTACTTTACCAGACTTATTCAACAAAATACCATCGATATTAGGTGATAAGAAAGGGAATAAACGCTCTACGCCTACTCCGTCAGAAATTTTACGCACTGTAAAAGAGGCAGTTGCGCCTGTTCCTTGTGTTTTAATTACATCTCCACGGAAACTTTGAATACGCTCTTTACCACCCTCTACAATTTTGTAGTTTACGGTAATATTATCACCAGCTTTGAAGGCTGGGTAGTCTTTTTTTGCGGTCAATTGCTCGTGTACAAATTTTACTGCTTCGCTCATAATACATTGTTTTTGCGGACGGCAAAGGTAGGAGAACCCACCTTATA
>CAIJZF010000075.1 GCA_903825095.1 uncultured Bacteroidota bacterium
AAGCAAGCATAAAATGGATGCTGAATATTTCAAGATAGATGAAGAAGCTTGTAAGATTATTAATACTGCTAAAGAAAATGGCCGTCGTGTATGTTCTATTGGAACCACCGCTATGCGTGCTATGGAAAGTAGCGTAACGGCTCAACGTTTATTAAAACCAGCTGAAGGATGGACGAATCATTTCATTCACCCTCCTTATAATTTTAACATTGCCGATAGCTTAGTCACTAACTTCCATTTACCTAAAACAAGTTTGTTAATTATGTCTTGCGCTTTCGCTGGATATGAATTAGCCATGGAAGCTTATAAAAAAGCGATCAAGGATAAATACCGCTTCTTCTCTTATGGTGATGCTTTGTTATTTATTTAAGTGAACATTATAAAAAAAGCCCTGATGCAATATCGGGGCTTTTTTATGTAGTATTTATTAATTTAAAAGAAGCAAAATGTAATTGGATTACAATTCGCGAACTTCTGTGCATAGCGTTAAGAAAATGACTTAAGTTCATCGTTAAAAAATTGTGCATGTCTGAGCGAAGCGAGTTCACAATTTTAGATGAACGTAGTCGTTTTTAGCGTCATGCACAGCGGAGAGCGAGAGGAATCTAATTACATTAGCTTCTATTAATAATAGAACACTACAAATTAAACAAGCCCTTATTAATTAACTGTAAGGTCTTTACTTTATGCTCGCTTGGAATAAGCAATGAAATATTATGCGGGCTGCCACCATAACTTACCATGGTAACGGGCACTTCATTAATGGCTTGAAATAATTTATTAAGTACTGCATCGGTTTTAGCAATTTCATTTCCTACAATAGAAACAATGGTTTGATTTTGCTCCACTTCTACTAAGGCAATATTATTTAACTCTGTAATAATTTCATTTAAATGCGTATCGCTGTCAATGGTTACAGACACGGCTACTTCCGAAGTGGTAATCATATCTATGGGTGTTTTATATTTCTCAAACACTTCAAATATTTTTCTTAAAAAACCATATGCCAAAAGCATTCGACTGCTTTTTATTTTTATGGCAATAATATTATCCTTGGCTGCCACTGCTTTCACCCCTACACTACCCGCTTCTTTTTTAATAACGGTACCCACCGCTGTTGGCTGCATGGTATTTAATAATTTAACAGGAATATTTTCTTGTTGCGCTGGCCAAATACAAGTAGGATGTAAAATTTTGGCTCCGAAATAAGCTAGCTCGGCTGCTTCATCAAAACTTAGTTGCTCAATGGCTACTGTTTTATCTACCACTCTTGGGTCGTTATTGTGCATACCATCAATATCGGTCCAGATTTCACAAACACTGGCTTTTACAGCAGCAGCAATTAATGAAGCGGTGTAATCACTGCCTCCTCTTTTTAAATTATCTACCTCTGCTCTGCTATTTCTACAAATATAACCTTGGGTGATAAATAATTTTTTACCAGCATGCTGTGCTAATACCCCTTTTATTTTTTCTTGAATGGCTGTTAAATCTGGTTCATCATTTACATCTAATTGCATAAATTCTAAAGCAGGAAGTAAAGCGTGGTCAATTTTTTCTTGCTCTAAATACAAAGAAAATAATTTAGTACTCATTAATTCTCCTTGAGCTAATATGTCTTTATTCAGTGCATCACTCAATGAAATTTTCTGCGTAATTTTTAAAAACTCAAAATGTTCTGTAATCATTTCATTGGCCTTCGCTCTAATAGTTTCTTCTTTTAATAAATCAATTATAAAAGCGCGGTATTGTTTTTCTAAAGCAGCAATTTTTTCAGCAGCTATTTGTTTATTAGGTGATGCTAAGGCTGTACTTATTTCAACTAAAGCATTAGTGGTTCCACTTAATGCACTTAATACAACTAATGTTGGTTCTGTATTGCGTGTAATTAATTGAGATACTTGGTGCATCCTTTCAGGCTTACCCACACTTGTACCACCAAATTTCATTATAACCATGATTCTTTTTTTTTGGAATGGCAAATGTAAATTAGCCTGCTGAAAAATGTTCAATAATTCAACAGTAATTTGAAATTGTTTTGCAAACAAATGTTAGTGCAATAAACTAGAAAGGTAAATCGTCTACAGGTGCATCATCATGAGAAGGTGCGCTAGTTGGAGTATAAGTTCCGCCTGCACTTTGATCTGGTGATGTAGTTCCACTAGGCTTTGCACCTAATAATTGAACAGAGACAATTCTTAAAGTTAAAGATGCCCCGTTTCTACCATCGGTAGTAGTGTAAGATCTTACATCGGGTGTACCTTCAACATATACTTGAGTTCCTTTTTTTAAATACGGGGCCACTGCAGTTCTATCTGTCCAATAAGAACAATCTACCCAAGTGGTTCTGTCTTTTTGATTCCCTTGCGCATCCTTAAAGCGCTCTGTGTGCGCCACATTAAAATTAATTACTGACTTGCCGTTAACATTGTTAACTACTGCGTCTTTACCTAAATTGCCGATTACTTGTAACTTTATCATTTTCTATTATTTTGTCGTTTTATGGAAGTGAAGATAGTATTTTTTAGATTTTTGAACTGAAATCCCTAGCCCATTTTATGAACATTCTGCGATTTAACAAAGATGAATTACTTTTGTGCTAAGCCAACTTTTAACTGGCCAAACACTATGAGCAAGAAAGGAAAGGTTTTAGTCGCTATGAGCGGCGGTATTGACAGCACAGTAGCAGCTTTAATGCTACACAACGAAGGCTACGAAGTAATAGGCATTACCATGAAGACCTGGGACTATGCCACCAGCAATGCCAATGGAAAAGAAACAGGCTGTTGCAATATAGATTCATTCAATGATGCCCGTTTAGCAGCCGTAAATAACGGATTCCCCCATTTCATTTTAGATATTAGAGAAGAGTTTGGTGATTTTGTCATTGAAAACTTTGTGGAAGAATACTTAGCCGGTCGCACACCCAACCCTTGTGTGATGTGTAATACCCACATTAAATGGAGGGCCTTATTAAAAAGAGCCGACGCTTTAGGTTGTGATTTTATAGCCACAGGACATTATGCCAAAGTAAGACAACATACCAATGGCCGTTATGTAATTTCAAAAGGACTAGATAGCACCAAGGACCAGAGTTATGTTTTATGGGGTGTAGACCAGGATTTATTAAGCAGAACTATTTTGCCTTTAGGTGGTATGCATAAAAAAGATATCAAACAAATGGCCATTGATTTAGGATATCCTGAACTGGCTAAAAAAAGCGAGAGCTATGAAATTTGTTTTGTACCCGATAATGATTATCGTGGATTTTTAAAAAGACGCGTACCCGGATTAGAAGAAAAAGTAAATGGAGGATGGTTTGTTGATGCAAAAGGAAAAAGATTAGGCAAACATAAGGGCTACCCTTTTTACACCATTGGTCAAAGAAAAGGTTTAGAGATTGCTTTTGGAAAACCTATCTATGTGACTTCAATTGATCCAGTGAATAATGTGGTTGTGCTTGGAGAAGAAAATGAATTAGACCAAAACGATATGCTTGTAGCAAGATTGAATTGGATTAAATATGACTCTATACAAGAGCCCATGGAATTAATGGCAAAAATTAGATACAAAGATGAAGGAGCCCTTTGCACTTTATCCAATACCGATTCTGGTGTGCAAGCAAGATTTTATGAAAATGTAAAAAGTATTGCCCCCGGACAAAGCGCTGTATTTTATGAAGGAGAGGATGTAGTGGCTGGTGGTATTATTCAAAGTGGTCAGTTATTTCCAAGCCTTTCTAAGTCTTAATTAATTTATTAGTAGCACTAGTTAGTAACTTTTTTATACTTCTACTTTAAACTACTATTTTATACTTGAAATATAATTTCAATTTTTTAATTCGAAGTTTTCTGCAACAAGGCGCCAAACAGTGTATCAGCCTTCTTATCATAGCCTATAAAATATTCTTGCTGAATTAATTTGAAATTATTGGTCGCTAATAATTTTTCAATCTGGTCTTCGTTTTCCTTTTTATACACAGAACAAGTAGCCACTAATAAATAGCCCCCTGGTTTTAATGCGGGTTCTAAATGATGCAAAATATTTTCTTGCAATTTTGTCATTGCATTTAATTGCGCTTCTGTATACGCTTGTAAATTTTCAGGTGTTCTACCCCAGGTGCCCGATCCTGAACAAGGCAAGTCTGCAAAAATAAAATCGAATTGTTTTTTAATCGCAAAGGGCAAAGTAATATCTACTACTTGTAAAGAGGCGGGTTGAATACCTGCTTCTTTTAAACGCTTCTCACAATTAAATAAAATATTTTCTCTAATATCAGATACATGCAATTG
>CAIJZF010000076.1 GCA_903825095.1 uncultured Bacteroidota bacterium
CGCCATGCTGACCGGGAGGGTTGCTGTTTTTGCCTAACCATTTTGCGTTTCCTAAAATAGGTTCGCCGAAAATGCGACAAATTTTGGTTTTGGGTCCTGTGTAACGTGCCATAATTCTTGTTTGTGATTTTTTAGTGTCGATGTATCATCGGTAAAAATCTAAAATGAATGATACACCCTTGTTGGTTATATAATGTAATTAAACTCTTCTTTGTTTTGGAGGACGACAGCCGTTGTGTGGCATTGGAGTTACGTCGCGAATAGATGTTACTTCAATTCCTGATTGTGAAATAGAACGAATAGCTCCTTCACGACCAGAACCTGGACCTTTTACAAATACTTCTACTCTTTTAACACCAGCGTCTGATGCTACTTTCGCTGCATCTGCTGCTGCCATTTGAGCTGCATAGGGAGTGTTCTTCTTAGAACCTCTGAATCCCATTTTACCAGCACTGCTCCAGCTGATCACTTGACCTGCCTTATTAGTGAAAGCAATAATTAAATTGTTGAATGTTGCACTGATACGAACTTCTCCAGATGCATCAATTTTCACGACTCTTTTCTTAGAAGCCGCTTTTGCACTGTTTTGTGCTTTGATTGGTTTTGCCATTTTTTTTGAGGTGTGTTTTTATTACTTGTTGTTACTTGTAATAGAAACGGGTTTTTTAATTTAAATCTCCCCTACATTTTGCAGGATCCGATTTTTTATGCGAAACTAAAATTATTTCTTAGCTACTTTCTTCTTACCAGCAACTGTCTTACGCTTACCCTTACGAGTACGTGAGTTAGTCTTAGTACGTTGACCACGAACAGGTAAACCTTTTCTGTGGCGTAATCCACGGTAACAAGCGATATCTAATAAACGCTTAATACTCATAGACACTTCACTACGTAAAGCACCTTCTACTTTAAATTCAGCATTGATGATATTACGAATAGCAGTTTGCTCATCGTCATTCCACTCATTTACTTTCTTATCGTAACTGATGTTTGCTTTGTCTAAGATGTACTGAGCTGTAGAATGTCCAATACCGAAGATGTACTGTAGTCCTATCTCTCCTCTTTTGTTTTTTGGTAAGTCTATACCGGCAATACGAGCCATATTTTAAAACTGGTTTTTTGTTATTGTTGTTTTGTTTGGATTATCCTTGTCTTTGCTTAAAGCGAGGATTCTTTTTGTTGATAACGTATAATTTACCTTTACGCTTCACGATCTTGCAATCGGCACTACGCTTTTTAATGGATGCTCTAACTTTCATCTTTTTATTTTTAAATATTTATTTCCTACTTGTTTTTTCTACTTTTTATTTGTGTCTGAAATTGATTCTTCCTCTTGTTAAATCGTAAGGACTCATTTCCAAACCCACTTTATCCCCAGGCAAAATTCTGATATAGTGCATGCGCATTTTACCAGAGATTGTCGCCAAAATTTCATGTCCGTTTTCTAATTTCACTCTGAACATGGCGTTGCTCATAGCTTCAATAATTACTCCATCTTGTTTAATCAGCGGTTGTTTTGACATACTTATTTTGGGGTTGCAAAGATATGGAAATGAATGGAATTATGAAAAATTCACCCCGAAATATTGCGAAATGTGCAAAATAAAAGGAGAACCCAGGGTTCTCCTTAAAAATATGTTGATAATCAAGTAGTTAGATAATTATAGCCCAGGAAACCATGGTCGGCCAATGCCAGCCCTAAAAGGCCAAGGTATCGCAGACAAAATTAAGAGCAAGGCAATGAGGTAGAAAGTAGCCGTTGTGCTTGCCTTAGCCCCCTTTTTTAAGCGAATATGGCCAATGGTGATTAAGACAATGGCTAAAATCATGGAGGTTATATGCTCCACCGCCCAAAAACGAGCAGCTCCGTCCTTCATAACCTCTTTCATTCCTCCTGCAGCTTCACTGATTAGCTTTAATCCAACCGCTCCAAAGAAATACTGATACAAACCCAAAACCAAGGTAGAATGAGCGCTTATGAGCAAAATTTTGCTAGTTTTTAGTGCATTTTGTCCAGAAATAAGCTTGACAATGGATAAAAGAAGGGTAATTAAGACCACCCATCTTAGTAAATTATGTAAATGCAGTAGTCCAGTATTCATATTATAATTTTTAATATAGTGAGCAATTGAAGATTCAATAAGCTAATATATAAAAATTTAAGCGAACTAGTCTACCCAATCTGCAACAAATAAATTGGTGTCTCTAGTTCCTCCATTGTTTCTATTGGAAGAAAATAGAATTCTTTTGCCATCTGGGCTAAACATAGGGAAGGCATCAAAGCCTTTGTCGCGACTAATTTTTTCCAAATGATTTCCTTCTAGGTCTATTAAATACATATTGAAAGGGAAGCCGCGTTTGTATTCGTGGTTGCTACAAAAAATAATATGTTTTCCATCGGGTGTAAAATTAGGTGCCCAATTGGCTTGTCCTAAATGGGTAATTTGTTTGGCATCTGTTCCATCGGCATTCGCAATCCATACTTCCATTTGAGTAGGTGCTACTAATCCTTCTTTTAATAAAGATTTATACTCTTCTACTTCAGCATCAGTTGAAGGACGGCTTGCTCTCCAAACAATTTTTTTACCATCTGGACTAAACCAAGCACCTCCATCATATCCTAATGTATTGGTTACTCTAATTTCTTTTTTAGTTTTTAAATCCATTACATATAAGTCTAAGTCACCATCTTTCACACTACAGTAAATCATTTTTTTACCATCATAAGATAAAGTGCCTTCTGCATCATAGCCTGCGCTATGTGTAATTTGTTGTTCATTTTTCCCGTTCGTGTCTGCAACGAAAATATCATAGCTAGCATATAAAGGCCAGATATATCTATTACCATATTTCGCACGGTCTACTGCAGGTGGGCAATCCTCTCCCCCATTTTTTGTAGAAGAGTAAATTATATGCGCACCATCTTTGGTGAAATAAGAACAAGTAGTTCTTCCCTTTCCACCACTAATTAATTTATAAGTAAAACTTTCTGTTTTGGTAGTAGGAACTAAGCCCATAAAAATTTGATCACATAAAATACCTTCTTTAGGATTCGTTCTTTGAAAACTTACACGCTTGCTATCAAAACTCCAATAAGCTTCGGCATTGTCTCCGCCATTAGTTAATTGAATAATGTTTTTAAAATGCGATTCACCCGCAAATAAAACCGAATCCTGGGCTTGAAGACTTAGGCCTAAACTAGCCAATAAAAATAAAATGCAAATTTGTTTCATAGATTAATTTATAGGCAGCAAAAGTAAATAGTAAAAAAGCAAAAAAGCTAATCAAAATCAGTAAAGCCTGTTTTTTCTGTCATATTTCTGTCATATTTGATGGACATAATTATGGCGAAATCATTTAAAAAATACACCTTTGTACAAATAAGTCTATGGCCATTATCGCACCCTCCCTACTAGCAGCTAATTTCTTAGAATTAGGCAATGCCTGCACTATGCTTAATAAAAGCGAGGCCGAGTGGTTTCATTTAGATGTAATGGATGGAAGCTTTGTTCCCAATATAAGTTTTGGTCTTCCCATTATTGAACAAATTAGAAAGGCCACGACCAAGGTTTGCGATGTTCACTTAATGATTGTCTCTCCAGAAAAATATATCACCGCCTTTAAAAAAGCAGGGGCCGATATTCTAACCGTGCACTTCGAAGCCTGTCCTGAACTAGCTACTACCCTTGCTCAAATTAAAGCAGAAGGTATGAAGGCAGGTGTGGCCATTAACCCCAATACCGATGCAGCAGTGCTCGCTCCTTTTATAAAAGAGATAGACCTTGTATGTGTGATGAGTGTTTACCCTGGATTTGGTGGACAGAAATTTATTGAAACTACTTATGAAAAAGTAGTAGCCTTGAAAGATATGATTACCCAAGCGGGTGCTACTACCCTTATTGAAATAGATGGCGGCGTGGATGCTAACAATGCTGCTGCACTTACCAAGGCAGGTGCCGATGTACTGGTTGCAGGCACTACTGTATTTAAAGCCACCGACCCTATCGCCATGATTTCAACTTTGAAGCAGTCTTAGAATTATTACTTATTGTTTAGCTTATTGCTAGTTATTGCGTGCTTAAGATTAACCTTATTTTATCGTTTGATTAAGCCCATGTTATCATTTATAGTAATGCACATATGTGCGTATTTATTCCTTGTATACTATTTTAAGTTCATCTAAATTTATGTTAGGCTGATGAAATAAAATACTAACCCTTTAAATGTAACTACATTGACAGAAACAATCATCAATTTAGAAACCGTTAACCCCATTGAATTCTTTGGCGTTAACAACTCCAAGTTCGACATCTTAAAAAAGAAATTTCCCTTACTAAAAATTCTATCAAGAGGTACTCAAATTAAACTTAGCGGCGCTCCAGAACAAATTGATTTAGCCAAAGAAAAAATTGACTTAATCATTCAGTACATGGAACGCAATGGGCATTTGAGCGAAAACTACTTCGAGCAAATTTTAGGAGGTGATGATGCCGAAACCATTGATAATTTTATCGACAAAAACCCCAACGATGTATTGGTATTTGGACCTAATGGTAAAACTGTTAGAGCCCGCACAGCCAATCAGAAAAAAATGGTACAAGCTGCCGATAAAAATGATATCATTTTTGCTATAGGACCCGCAGGTACTGGTAAAACCTATACCGCAGTGGCATTAGCAGTAAGGGCTTTAAAAAATAAATTGGTAAAGAAAATTATTTTAACCAGACCCGCTGTTGAAGCAGGTGAAAGTTTAGGATTCTTACCAGGAGATTTAAAAGAAAAAATTGATCCTTACTTAAGACCTTTATATGATGCATTGGACGATATGATACCTGCTGATAAATTGGGTTATTATATGACAACACGCACTATTGAAATTGCACCACTTGCCTATATGAGAGGTAGAACCTTAGATAACGCCTTTATTATTTTGGATGAATCTCAAAACGCCAACGATCTTCAAATTAAAATGTTCTTAACGCGTATTGGAGCCAATGCAAAAGCCATTATTACAGGTGATCCTACCCAAGTAGATTTACCAAGAAATCAAAAAAGTGGATTGGAAAAAGCCTCTCGAATTTTACAAAATATTGAAGGTATTGCCCATATTCAATTAGATGAGGAAGATGTAGTAAGACATAAATTGGTAAAAGCTATTATCAAAGCCTATGATAAGGAAAGAGAAAACGAAACCGAGAACTCTTACCACCGTTAAGGCCTATCTTTACTATCGTTCATCTAAGTTATTAGAATAGAAAAGTTAAGATAAGTTTAAATAGGCGCAAAGACTAGTATTATATACCTCGTTCCGAATTTAGGGGCGGGGTATTTTTTTGTTTTCAACTGATATAATATGTAATTTTATAGCAATGTCTTTAGAAAATTTACAACAGTTTACAGTGGGGGTCGAAGAGGAGTACATGGTACTTGACCCTGCTACGAAGGAATTAAAAAGCCATCAGCAGCAAATTGTGAACGAGGGACAGAAGAAATTTAAAGACAAGATTAAGGCCGAGATGCACCAAGCGGTGGTAGAAGTAGGCACCGGCATTTGCAAAAATGTAGATGAAGTATTTGAAGAAGTTTTAGCCTTAAGAACACATGTTTCAGAAGTTGCGAATGGATTGGGTTTTAGCATTGGCGCTTCAGGCACCCACCCTTTTAGTTTATGGGAAACACAATTGGTATCGGATCAATCTAGGTACCAAGCCATTTTAAATGAATTGCAACAAGCTGCAAGAAGTAATTTAATTTTCGGACTACATGTGCATGTGGGTATTGAAGATAGAAGTATGGCCATGCAAATTGCGAACACTGCCAGGTATTTTTTACCACATATTTATGCATTAAGTACGAACTCCCCTTTTTGGGAAACGCGCAATACAGGGTATAAATCTTATAGAAGTAAAGTATTTGATAAATTTCCAAGAACAGGCATTCCCGATACTTTTGAAAGCATTGAAGCCTATGAAAAATTTATTCAACTACTTATTAAAACCAATTGCATAGATGATGGTAAAAAAATATGGTGGGACTTACGCGTACACCCTGTTTTTAATACTGTTGAATTTAGAATTTGTGATGTACCTATGACCATTCAGGAAACCATTACCATTGCTGCCTTCTTCCAAGCTATATGTGCTAAAATATATTCACTAAGAAGACAAAATATAAATTTCATTAATTACCAACGTTCTTTAATTAATGAAAATAAATGGCGTGCAAGCCGTTATGGTATTGAAGGAAAATTAATTGACTTTGGTAAAGAAAAAGAAGTACCCATTCAAGATTTAATTTTAGAATTACTTGACTTTGTTGACTCAGTCGTAGATGAACTAGGTAGCAGAAAACATTTAGAAAAAGTAAAGGATATATTTCAAAGCGGTACTGGCGCCGACCAACAATTAAAAGTTTTCAATGAAACAGGTAGCTTAATTGAAGTGGTGAAATATATTGAAACAAGCTTTTTAAAAGTATAAGCTTAGTTTGCTAAGTCTGGTTTTCTCCTAATTAATTTATTACTAGCCTATCACAGCTTTATTTAGTTTAAACCGATGGTTTTACTGTGCTGCTTTAAAATCAAATAGAGTGGCTGTGAACAATCCTCTTTCTCTCTTTTTAAATACTACATCCCAATTTCCATTGTATCTTAAAATTTTAGGAACGAGTACTCCATTGAAATAAGTCATCTCCACTTCCATCTGAACATTAAAATCGTATACCCC
>CAIJZF010000077.1 GCA_903825095.1 uncultured Bacteroidota bacterium
GCCGGTCAATTAGTGAGCTCGGTACATACCGACTTATTAGGCGATACCGATTTAGTTTTTACTAATAAGCTTCAAGATAATATTGACATTTTGTTTTTATGTCTAGGACATGGAGAGGCGTTGAAGTTTTTAGCATCCAATACTATTTCTCCCAAAATAAAAATTATTGATCTATCACAAGATTTTAGATTAGCGGCTAGCTCTAAACAAGGAGAAAGAAATTTTGTATACGGCTTACCAGAATTAAATAAAGTAGCTATTCAAAAAGCGCAAAATATTGCTAACCCTGGTTGCTTTGCAACTGCTATTCAATTAGGACTATTACCCTTGGGGGCAAAAGGTTTATTGAAAGAAGTGTATACTACGGGTATTACAGGCTCCACAGGTGCTGGACAAGGTTTATCTAACACTAGTCATTTTAGTTGGAGAGCGAATAATATTCAACCTTATAAAACTTTGGAGCATCAACACTTGCATGAGATACAAGAAAGTTTACATCAATTACAAGGTCATGAAAATGCATCGGTTCATTTTGTTCCTTGGAGAGGCGATTTTACAAGAGGTATTTTTGTAAGTAGTATTTTGGAAACTACCTTAGGCCTAGCTGAGCTACATAAAATTTATGCCGACTATTATACGGGTCATCCTTTTACACATGTTTCATTAAGCCCCATTGATTTAAAACAAGTAGTGAACACCAATAAATGTTTAATTCATATTGAACAAAAAGAAAATAAAATAGTGGTGCACTCTGCCATTGATAATTTATTAAAAGGCGCAGTGGGTCAGGCAGTACAAAATATGAATTTGATGATGGGCTTGGAAGAAACAGCAGGCATCCAATTAAAAGCAAGTAATTTTTAAAATAAACAAAATGTCTTTATTTCAAGTATATCCATTACAACCTATTGCCATTACCAAGGCCTTGGGATCTCATGTTTGGGATGATAAGGGTACCGAATATTTAGACATGTATGGAGGCCATGCGGTCATTAGTATTGGCCATACGCATCCGCATTGGGTAAAAAGAATTGAAACGCAGTTACATGCAATGGCTTTTTATTCTAATTCAGTAATCATGCCCATTCAAGAAGAATTGGCAGCTGCTTTAAATAAATTAAGTGGCAAGCAAGACTATCAATTATTTTTATGCAATAGTGGCGCAGAGGCGAATGAGAATGCTTTAAAATTAGCATCCTTTCATACAGGCAGAAAAAAAATCATTGCCTTTTCAAAATCTTTTCATGGAAGAACTTCTTTAGCAGTTGCAGCAACGGACAATCCAAGTATAGTTGCACCTGTAAATGAAACAGATAATATTATTTTCTTACCCTTCAATGATGTAGAAGCGCTTACTGCCTGTTTTGCAAAACAAGGTGATGAAATTGCGGGTGTTATTATTGAAGGCATACAAGGAGTAGCAGGTATATATGAAGCAACCAATATTTTTTTACAAACCATTCGTGCATTATGCGATAAACATGGTGCAGTATATATAGCCGATAGTGTTCAATGTGGATATGGCCGTTCTGGTAAATTCTTTGCACATGACTATGCAGGCGTGAACGCCGATATTTATTCAATGGCAAAAGGAATGGGCAATGGCTTTCCTATTGGGGGCATTTTAATTGCGCCTCATATTAAAGCAAAGTTTGGTTTATTGGGCACTACTTTTGGAGGCAACCCATTAGCCTGTGCTGCTGCCTTAGCGGTATTGGAAGTAATGGAGAAAGAAAATTTAATGGAAGCAGCATATGAAAAAGGAAA
>CAIJZF010000078.1 GCA_903825095.1 uncultured Bacteroidota bacterium
AATGCATAGCCCTTTATAAAATACAAGGGTATGGAGGCGATATTGGTAACCACCCACCAAAACCAACTCTCCACTTTTTTCTTTGCCATTAGCCACATAGCCGTATAGGCCGATGCGCTAGCAAGGGCGTCCGCCCAAGGAATAGCTTCTGGTGCAAAAGATTGTTTTAAATAGACTAAAGAAAAATAGATAAGTGCATAGACTCCAGCGAAAAATAAAAACTGTTGTATTCTTTCTTTAGTATTACTATTTGTTATTTGTAAAATGAATGCTTGATTACTTGTGTTTTTTCTGGTCCATAAATACCAGCCATACAAACTCATAATGGTATAATATAAGTTCACACTTGCTTCTCCTAATAAATGTCCTTTTAAACTTAAGTAAATATAAATAGTGGTATTTAATAGACCAGTTGGAAATACTAAAATATTTTCTTTTCTACTATACCACACAGAAACAATGCCAGAGATCACCGCGATGGCTTCTATCCAAGTAGTTTGGACTAATCCGTTATATATAGATGCTAAAACTTCTGACATTATTATAAAATTAAGTGTTCTTCATTTTTTCTAATTGCGCTTCTAACCTAAACATTTCATCTCTTAATTTCGCTGCTTCCATAAAATCTAAGGCCTTGGCAAATTTATCCATTTGCTTTTTGGTTTGCGTAATGGCTTTTTCTATTTGTGGTATGGTTTTAAATTCATCAGAGGCGTTTGCTACCATTTCAAGATCATCGCTGGTTTTAATATTTATATTATTTAAAGTAAAGCCTTTAATATCTAATACAGCGCTTTGGGCCATTACCTGTTCAATACTTTTTATAATAGTGGTAGGCGTAATATTATTTTCTGCATTATATTTTATTTGCTTGGCCCTTCTTCTGTCGGTTTCATCCATGGTGCGGCGCATGCTCTTGGTAATTTGATCGGCGTAAAATATAACGCGCCCGTTCACATTTCTAGCAGCCCTGCCCGCTGTTTGCGTCAGCGATTTTTCATTTCTTAAAAAGCCTTCCTTGTCTGCATCTAATACCACCACTAGTGAAACTTCGGGTAAGTCTAAACCCTCTCTTAATAAATTTACGCCTACAAGTACATCAATCACACCCAATCTTAATTCTCTTAAAATTTCTACTCGCTCTAGTGCATCAATATCACTGTGTATATATTTTGATTTAATTTGAATACGACTTAAATAGCGGTCCATTTCTTCGGCCATTTTTTTAGTAAGCGTGGTTACTAAAACGCGGTCTCCCTTTTCTACCTGCATAGCAATCTCTTCTAACAAATCGTCTATTTGATTTTTCGTTGGGCGCACTTCTATAGGAGGATCCAATAACCCCGTAGGTCTTACGACTTGTTCAATAATTAAGCCTGCTGTTTTTTCTAGTTCATATTCTCCTGGTGTGGCGCTTACAAATATGGACTGGCCTACCATATTTTCAAATTCATTAAAATTCAGCGGCCTATTATCAATAGCACTTGGAAGTCTAAATCCATATTCCACTAAATTCATTTTTCTACTTCTATCTCCACCATACATTCCTGAAATTTGCGGAATGGTTACATGGCTTTCATCTACTACACATAAAAAATCCTTGGGGAAATAATCTAGTAAGCAAAAGGGCCTGGTGCCAGGGTTTCTTCTATCAAAAAATCGTGAATAGTTTTCAATACCCGTACAATAACCCAACTCTCTAATCATTTCAATATCATATTCAACGCGCTCTTTTATTCTTTGTGCTTCAATATGCTTGCCTGTATTTTTAAAATACTCTACCTGCGCGCGCATTTCATCTTGAATTTCATAAATTATTTCTTGCACTAAATCCTTGGGGGCTAAATATAAATTTGCAGGAAAGATAGCAGCGTTTTCCATGGTCTCAATTCTTTTACCGCTTTCCACTTCTATACTTTCAATAGATTCTATTTCATCTCCGAAAAAGGTAATGCGATATCCATAGTCAACATAGGGTAGTCGAATGTCTACTGTGTCGCCGTTCACTCTAAAAGAGCCTCTATCAAATTCCGTGACCGTTCTATGATAAAGACTATTGACAAGTGCATGTAAAAAAGCCTGTCTCGGCAAAACCATGTCAGCAACAATTCTTATAATTCCCTTTTCATATTCAGTAGGATTACCCATACCATAAATACAACTCACACTTGCTACAATAATAATATCTCTGCGCCCACTTAATAATTGTGCAGTGGCTTGTAGTCTTAATTTGTCAAGCTCTTCATTAATGCTTAAATCTTTTTCGATGTAAACACCGGAAGTGGGTAAATAAGCTTCGGGTTGATAATAATCGTAGTAAGAAACAAAATAACCTACTGCATTATTAGGAAAAAATTGTTTGAACTCTCCGTAAAGCTGTGCTACTAATGTTTTATTATGGGTTAAAACAAGTGTTGGCCTTTGTACGTTTTGTATTAGGTTGGCAATGGTAAAAGTTTTACCGCTTCCTGTTACGCCGAGAAGTGTATGATATCTTTCTCCCTCTAAAACCCCGTCGGTGAGTGCTTGTATGGCTGCAGGCTGATCGCCCGACGGGATATAGGAGGATTCTAATTGAAAAGGCATTTGCAAATTTACATGCTATAGCGCATCTAAAAACATAGAAAGTTTTTCAATGGCCTTAGCGGTTTCTGTTATTTGTTCTTTGGTTTCTGCCCAGTTCTTTTGTTCAATGGCCTCACGCACGCCTGGAACGGTTTTAACGCCATATCCAGTATAAAATCCTGGTGCGTAAATGGTATGCTTAAACCAAGGTCTGCGTGGAAGACCCGCATCTGATAATAATTTTTGTTCTGCTGTATAAATTTTTGAATTCAGTGCCGCTAGCTGTGTTGCATTTCCACTTGCTTTTATTTCTTCTACATGTGCAGCTGCTTTTTCTAATTTAGCTAGCGCATTTAAAATTGCAGAAAAATCTATATAAGGCACTTCGGCGCTCACCTTTGGTATTGTTAATGCTTCTCTGGGATCGGCTGCATAAGCATATGCTTTTTTATTAACTAGTTCATTTTCGATAAGGGTCTTCTCTCTTAATTGATCTACATTATTCATTAGTTCATAGATGTATCCTTTAATAGTAGAATGAAGCACTGTATAATCAAATGGTAAAACATCTGCATCTGCAAGTCTTAGTGCGGCTCTTCCCGCTGTTTGTGCAAGCGTTACTCCATAAATAAAGGTAGGGTCCTTGAATCTTTTATACATATCATAAGAATCATAAATAGAATGATACTCTCCACCAGAACCTTCACCACCATATCCAATTTGTAAAGAAGGTATACCTAAGTGTTGTATAAAGGACGAATAGTCTGAACCAGATCCCATTGCGCCTAATGGATAGGTGGGAGATGCATAGGCTTCTTTTTTTTCTGCAGTACTACTTGCATTCGTTGCTCTTGCTGCTTTAACTCTTTCGAAAACAGTAACCCCCGTTTGTGGATCCATTACTGTTTTACTAATTTCTGTAATTAAGGGAGAGAATGC
>CAIJZF010000079.1 GCA_903825095.1 uncultured Bacteroidota bacterium
GTCCTAAGCTTTCAATGCTGTATAAGTTAAATCAATTTCATAAAATTAGATTGAGTATTGGCCAAGGTTTCAAAGCACCCGATTTTAGACAACTGTATTTAGACTTTACCAATGCCGCTGCAGGTAATTATAGTGTATTTGGTTCCGCGCAAGCTCAAAAAGTAATTGGTCAATTAAATAGTTTAGGGCAAATAGGGGTCTTGTATAATAATTATTATTTGTTAAAAGCCTTAGAGCCAGAATCGTCAACGGGTCTGCATCTTTCTTGGGACTGGGCCCCTAGTAGTAAAACATATATAAGCACGCAACTTTTTAGAAATGACATTACTAATTTAATTGAAGTACAACAAGTGGGTACCTATAAAACTGGCGCACAAATTTTTAGTTATTTAAATATTGGAAGAGCATTTACTGAAGGCGCTGAATTTGAGTTTAAACAAAACATAACCAATAAACTTGTTTTGAGTGGAGGCTACCAATATTTAATTACCGCAGACAAAGACCAAATAGCTGAAATTAAAGCAGGTACAGTGTATACTAGAAATGCTAGTAACATGAGTGCAAGACTAACCATGTCCGATTATGTGGGCCTTCCCAATGTAAGCAAACATAAAGCACAAGTGAAAATTAATTATACCAATGACCATGGGTTTTTTGCCAATGCAAGAATTATATACAGAAGTAAATGGGTAGTGAATAATACCAATGGCAATGAAGTGTATGATAATGGAGACGATTTTGCACCAAGTTATTATTCCTTGCATACAGCATTAGGAAAAGAATTTCAAAATGGAATAGCCCTTCAGTTGGGTTGTGATAATATCAATAATTATATTGACGCCATTCATTTACCCAATTTAGCAGGCAGAACGTATTTTATTAACCTTAAATATCAAATTAAATATAAATCGCAAAAATAAATAAACCATGAAAAAGCAATTTTTAAAAATCACATTTGTATTAGTAGCAGCAATGCAAATAGTAGCATGTTCAAAATCAGAAACTATTCCTACACCGGCAGTTACAGTAAGTACAAAAGTAGTTAAGGATTTAATCGCGGATACAGTACTAGGTATTGCCTCTAACGGAATGCCCTATAGTGCAGGAAAGTATACCTTTTATAGTTTAGAAAACAATGCCATTGTTCCTAGTACCGATAGCGCCAGCGCCAAATGGGATTTAGCCTTTATGTCTACTAGAATTATAACCAATGGTGGAACAAGTGGCCCTGCTTTAGGCGGCGCCTTTATTTATACTGGCTTATTCGATGATTTAAAAACTATTTCCGCCGATTCTATTTTTAAAACAGACAATGCGCCTACTTATGCTATTACTTCTGGAAGTGGTAAGGGATGGTATACCTATGATCAATTAACAAGTTTAATTACGCCACTTGCAGGAAGAGTACTAGTTATTAGAACCGCTTCTGGTAAATATGCAAAATTAGAAATCACCTCTTATTATAAAGGGGGGGTTACCTTACCTGTTTCAGCCTCTGATGTAGAAAAGTTAACGAAGCAACGTTATTATAACTTTAGATATACTTATCAGTCAAACGGCTCAAAAGTATTTTAAATATTTAGCGCTCTAATTTAAAATTGGCATCGGTTGCTGGACGTTTCGCTAAGTTGGCTACTTTCCAAGCACTGCGGTACATCCAGTCGGCCATTTTTTTAAGCTTAGGGTAATTGATATTTTCTGCATTATCAAGTGGCGTATGATAATCTTCGTGTAATAAGGTAGTATACATCACAGCAGGTATACCTAGTCTTGCATAAGGTACATGGTCGCTTCTAAAATACCAGCCTTCCACATGGGTTACTTTATCGTAGGTGGTATCTAATTTAAATTTAGGCCCTTCGTTATTAGCAGCTAAAATAAGGTTCACTAATTCAGTTGAATTTTTATGTGGAGATTGCATGCCTAAAAAGGCGGCACTATCTATATGATTTCTACCAATCATATCGCCATTTAAAACTGTTACAATATTTTTAATAGGCACTGTTGGGTGCTGTACATAATACCTTGAACCTAGTAAGCCTCTTTCTTCTGCACCATGTATCACAAATAAAATAGAACGCTTCGCTGGATTTTTCATGAAGGCCCTTGCATTAGCAAGCATAGCTACATCCACACTTGCATTGTCATCGGCGCCATAATAAGTTGAATCATTGTCATGGGCGTTTCTAATACCATGCGCATCTTGATGCCCGCTGTATAAAAGGTATTCATCTTTTAACTTAGGGTCGGTGCCATTAATTTTTCCAATAATATTAACGGAAGGGTAACTATACTTATCTATTTCAATATTCGCGTTAATAAAGGCGGTGTTATTTTGTAAACTTGCTTTTGCATTTGAGTGCATCCATAGAATAGGCACAGTGGTGGTAACATTTACATTCGCACCTCCATCAATATCGTAGCTACCTCTTTTAAAATTTTCTGCAGCGTCGTCCCAAGCTTTTTCTGCAATCTCATCGGCAATGATAATAACAGCAGTGGCACCTTTTCTAATAAGTGGCAGTACATATTTAGTTTGTACACTTCTGCTATAGCGCCATGTAGGTAAAGAAACATTGGTATTGATTCCATTAGAAGAAGCTTCAATAGCCACTACTTTATTTTTAATATCCAATTTTGTAGTATCAATATCTGCAGCATTGCCTAAATATACTATAGGCGCCACTATGGAAGTATTCGCCATTTGCGAAATGGCCACTTCATTCCATAATTTTAATTTAACATTATTAATTTTAATAGTTGACTTATCTGAAATATGGTTGCGCCATAAATTAAAGAACTGTAAATAAGTGCCATCGTCGCCTGCAGGTAATAATCCAATACTTCTATATTTTTCAACTAACCACATTGAAGCTTTTAATTCATCTAAAGTGCCAGCCGACCTGCCATTAAAATGCGCATCCGCAAGAGTGTATAAATCTTTTTTTAATTCGCTCTCTTTAATATATTTCAAACCAGGAGGGTTTGCTTTTTGAGCTAGTAAAGAACCGCTCATAACAACTATAAGTAAACAGCTCATTATGAGTGCTAGTAAATTTGTTGGATTTTTTTTCATACTATTATTTTTATAAACTTAAATTATTTTTTTGCTTTAAAACTCCATGTAAAATTAAATTCGGCCACTACTTCACCTTTTGAATTTGTACCCACCGACTTACAAATTACTGTTTTTCCTTCACCGGTAGCTATAGTTTCTTGAATGGCTTCTTGAATGGCTAGGCCATCTTCACAACTAAATAAAATAGTACCTGTTGCTTTTTTTAAAAA
>CAIJZF010000080.1 GCA_903825095.1 uncultured Bacteroidota bacterium
CAAAATTGATGTACTCATAAATCTCATCTGATAAAATAGTAATGCCTGGATATTTTTTAAATAAATTGGCAAGTGCTTCTAATTCTTCTTTGCTATACACTGCACCTGAAGGGTTACAAGGAGAAGAGAACATGAATACTTTTGTTCTTGAAGTAATGGCAGCTTCCACTTGTGCAGGGCTTACTTTAAAACCATCTTCTACAGTACTTCTAATTTCTACTACTTTACCTCTCGCAATTTTTACTAATTCAGAATAGGTAACCCAATAAGGTGTTGGAATAATTACTTCATCGCCATCGTCTACCAAGGCCAAAATAGCATTGGCTAAACTTTGTTTAGCGCCGGTAGAAGTAATAATATTCTCAGGTTTATAATCTAAATTATTATCACGTTTTAATTTACTGCAAACAGCTTCTCTTAAATCGGCAAAACCGGCAACAGGTGTATAATGAGACCAGTTATCGTTGATGGCTTTAATAGCTGCATCTTTAATATGTTGAGGGGTATCGAAGTCAGGTTCACCCAAACTTAAGTCAATAACGTCTTTGCCTTGTGCTCTTAGTTCGCGGCCTAATTTGGCCATTTTTAAAGTTTCTGGCTCACTGAATCTGTTTAAAAGAGAAGATAATATCATGATTGCTTATTTGAAACACAAATTTCGCAAATAAATCGCAAACAGACGTAAGTTTTGGACTTTGAATATCCATAAATTATTCCCTTTCTGTTAATATCTATTTAGCAGCCTCAAGGATGGGGGCAAAATTGGGAAGAAAGGCTTTCTTGCGTTGAAGTTCGTAGTTGTAAATTAACTGACCTAAGTTTTTATAAAAGGGGTAGCCTACTGAATCATAATCGTATTTACTATCGTTTAAAATGCCATCGCTATTGCAATATATAACGGCACTCAACATGAACTCAACTTTCTTCTCCGGATCCATTACATAGGCTATGTCTAATAAAAACCCATAAGCGTCACCCACTTTATTAAATATTTTCAGATTATTGGGGAAGGGGCCTTTCTCAGAACCTGTGTATAAAAACTTACAATAGTTTGGCCAATAATTAGCTGTGTCGTAAGTAGGATACTGCGATTCAGTGGGCAAGGTATGCATGTAGTGAAGTAAAAACTTTCTATCCTCGGTGGTTAAATTAAATCTTTGAGAGGGGGGTGTATGCTCAAAAAATAAAACCGATTTTAAAATATGGGTAAGGTCGCTTAAATAAATTCGGTTTTTATCTGAAAAATTTAAAGGGCCTTTGATGAGTGAGTCTTGGTTATTCAAATAAGCATTGCCAATAAAGGCATTATAATATGGAAGGCTGTCTTTATTAAAGGCGGCTGGTTGATGATAAATTATTTTTCCTTGCTCATTATAAAAATCAATGGCTTGAGTACTTCTATTTTCTTTGGCGGTTCTACCTAATTCAATTCGGTTTCTAATATAAACGTCTTTATAGCCTTTGGCGGCTAATTGTTCATGCACTGTATGCGGTGTCACAAATTCAAATAACCTATTGGCTGCATTATTATCACTTACTAAAAATATTTCTTTAACGGCCTGTTCAATATTTTGTACGCCATTGATGGAGTAAGGATTATTGTAAATTTGTTCTTGCCTATCGGATACACTATCGTATACCATTTGGGTAGACTTACTAAGCCCTTTCACTTTTAAATTATTAATTTTCTCTAGCGCTAAAAAAGCCAACGGCATTTTAACGGTACTTGCTGGGTAAAAATATTCCTTAGGGTTTAGGTTATAAGTAAACTCTTTAAAATGAGGAACATTATTTTTATCTCTATCAATTTGTGTATATAAAATTTGAAGGCGGTAGTCTTTGGGGTTGGCTAAAATTTTACCAAATTGCTCAGGTTTTTGTTGCATTAATTTTTCAAGCAAATGGGTATCGGATTGCGCTGTAGAACTTAGTGCAACCAATAAGAGTCCGGCTAGAATGCTGGTAAATTTCATATTCAAATGTATTAAAACTAAGCTATATTTATATCAGCCTATGGAAAAGTTTATTTCAGTTTTTGATATGTTTAAAATATCGGTAGGGCCTTCAAGCTCCCATACCTTAGGCCCTTGGCTTGCTGCAAAAAATTGCATTCAAAAAGTAGACAGCCTTTTTGGCCTAGATAATGTAAAATCTATTCAAGTTTTATTATATGGTTCCTTAGCGAAAACGGGTAAAGGACATGGGACAGCTATGGCAGTAATGATGGGACTGATGGGAGAGGATCCCATAACAACCAATACCGATTTAATTGAGCCTTCCATTGCAGCAATCAAAATAAATAAAAAAATTGTTGTAGATAAAAGGGTAAGTATTGAATTTGATATTGAAAATGATTTACATTTTTTAAAAGATAAATTACTACCGCATCATCCCAATGGTGTAGAATTTATTGTAACTATTGGTGCTGAAAAATTTACATATACCTACTATTCTATTGGAGGTGGATTTATTGAAGAGCAAATAGAGAAAGATAACAAGATTACTTTTAATACAATTTCACAGAATAATAATGCAAAGGAGTTGGAAGTTCCTTTTGATTTTAAAAATGCCGATGAGTTATTACATTGGTGTATTAAAACGGGACTGCCTATTTGTGAAATTGTCAAAGAAAATGAGAAAACCATTAGAGATGAAATTCAAGTGGCTCCTGCCTTAGATCATATTTGGGAGATTATGTTAACTTGTATTTATAAAGGTTGCCATACTGAAGGTGAACTACCAGGCGGCTTGTTTGTACAAAGAAGAGCCTTTGCTTTAAATAAAAAATTATTAAATGGGGCCAGCTATTCAAATATGAATGAGTGGATGGACGCGATAAAAAAAACAGGACATAATTTTACAACCATCTTAGACTGGGTAAGTTGTTTTGCTTTAGCTGTGAACGAGCAGAATGCCTCTTTTGGAAGAGTAGTCACGGCTCCTACCAATGGAGCTGCTGGAGTAGTGCCTGCTGTTTTACTATATGCTTTATTATTTTCAGAAAAGAATAATGCAGAAACGGTTTCTAATTTTTTATTAACTGCAAGTGCCATTGGTATATTATTTAAAAATGGGGCTACTATTTCCGCTGCCATGGGAGGATGTCAAGCAGAAATTGGTGTTTCTTCTGCCATGGCCGCCGCTGCACTCACCGAATTATTAGGAGGCAATCAAAAGCAAACCATGATGGCTGCTGAAATTGCGATGGAACATCATTTAGGATTAACCTGTGACCCAGTAGGAGGTTTGGTACAAATTCCATGTATTGAAAGAAATACCATGGGGGCTATTAAAGCCATTACGGCTGCACAATTAGCATTACAAAGTACACCCGATTTAGCCTTGGTAAGTTTAGATAAAGTCATTAAGACAATGTGGAACACAGCACTTGACATGAGTGTTAAATACAAAGAAACTGCTGAAGGTGGTTTAGCTATTCAAATTCCAATAGGACTGGCTGAGTGTTAAGCAACTAACTATTCCATCTCTACTAAAGAATAATCTTGTATCACATTGTAAAGTGTACCTCTTTCAACAGGTTTTCTATGGGCTTGTTTAATTAAGCGTACCAATTCTTCTGTAGTCATAACAGGGGTTTGTTCTTCACTTCCTGCCATTGAATAAATTTTAGTGGTATCGTCAATAGTGCCGTCGATATCGTTTACTCCATAGCTTAATGTAAGTTGTGCAATTTCACGACCAAGCATTGGCCAGTAGGCTTTCACATGCGGGAAATTATCTAAGTATAAACGGGAGATAGCATACATTTTTAGATCATTGGCCATGGTAGACTCTGGAACATCATGCATGTCATTGTCCTTGTTTCTAAATTTCAATGGAATGAAAGTATTAAAGCCCTTGGTTTCATCTTGCAG
>CAIJZF010000081.1 GCA_903825095.1 uncultured Bacteroidota bacterium
ACATAGCTGTCACCGAAAGTATAGTGAGTATTGAAAACAATACAATGGCATAAAGGCAGTAGATAAGCTGTAGGGCTCTTTTAAGGATTTTCATCTGTCTGCTAATATAATAAAAAAGGCCCGAAATTAGATTCGGGCCTTCACCTTGTTTTTTAATAACCAGAAAACCTTTATAAACTAAGCCTTTAGGGGATTTCTACCATATTTTTCATCATGTTGTGTTGCATCTAATCCTAATTCTTCATCTTCTTCAGTCACACGAAGTGGCATGATAATACTAATAAATTTGAATATTAAAAACGATACTGTAAAGCTATACGCAACTACAATCAGCATTGCTTTTAATTGTGTAAAGAAAAATGCAGGGTTGCCATAAAATAAACCATCATTGCCTGCTGCATTCACTGCTTTAGAAGCAAAAATACCTGTCATTAACATACCCACCATTCCACCAATACCGTGACATGGAAATACATCTAATGTATCATCTACTCTTGATAATTTAAATGCATGACTAGCTACATTTGAAATAATAGCTGCCACTACACCAATAAAAATACTTTGTGGTATACCTACAAAACCTGCTGCAGGTGTAATGGCTACTAAACCTACTACCGCGCCAATGCAAAATCCAAGTACAGAAGGTTTTTTACCTTTCATTACATCAAAGAACATCCAAGCTAAACCAGCTGCGGCTGCTGCAGTATTAGTTGTAGCGAATGCATTAATGGCTAAGCTGTTGGCGCCTAATGCAGAACCTGCATTGAAACCAAACCAACCAAACCAAAGTAAACCAGTACCAATTAATACATAAGGAATATTAGCGGGTGGTATTTCATGTTGTTCTAATTTAGAGCGACGAGATTTTAATACAATGGCACCCGCTAAGGCAGCACAGCCCGCACTAATATGTACAACTGTTCCACCAGCGAAATCCAAGGCGCCCATTTTTAATAAAAACCCGTTAGGATGCCAAGACCAATGTGCTAATGGTGCATATACTAATATGATAAATAAAACAATAAATAAAATATAAGAAGTGAATTTAATACGCTCTGCTACCGCACCCACTACAAGCCCTGGTGTGATAATGGCAAACATTAATTGAAAGAGTGCAAATAATAATAATGGGATAGTCATAGCTGTTCCACCTTGTAAACTTGGGGCCCCATTCACTACACCTTTAAAGAATAAATGTGTCATCGGGTTTCCAATAATGCCATTAATGCTTTCACCAAAGCTTAAACTATAGCCAAAGCTTATCCAAATAACTGAAACCACTCCTGCTGATACCATGCTTTTGATCATGGTAGAGATAATATTCTTACGGTGCACCATTCCTCCATAGAAAAAGGCAAGACCTGGGGTCATGATAAATACAAGCGCTGTTGCGACTAAAATCCAAGCTATATCGGCTCCACTATAAGTAGAGGCGTCTCCCTGAAAACTGGGAAGTTGAGGGACAAACAAAGCGAGTAGGGATACTAGAAGCAAAACTACAAAAGGAGCGAATTTTTGTACAACTTGATTTTTCATGGATAAGGGGTTTAGTATTATAAAATATTATATATGTTACTTATTGGTTAAAAATACTAAAAAAATAGATATTTTAAATAGTAATATTAATATATA
>CAIJZF010000082.1 GCA_903825095.1 uncultured Bacteroidota bacterium
AAACCAGCTCCAGCTGCAGCGCCACAAGGTGGTGGACATGCGCCTGATATGGGTGGTATGGGTTACTAATATTGAAAGCGATTTATTCGCATCAAGAAATAAAAAAAACCTCCTCGATTTTTCGGGGAGGTTTTTTTATGTGGTTAATCAATTAAATATTTAATCTTCTACTAAAAATTAAGCCTTAGTTTCGATAGACTTTGTTGTAAAATACATTTGAAATCCTTTGACTAATAAAAACTGCGCTAGCCCATAAGTAATCATAATTACTAGCCCAATATTTTCAACGGGATCATTGATTGACCAATCAAATTTATTAAAAGCTAAAATAGTATCTGATGCTATGAAAAATAACATACCTGGAATCCAAAAATTATTAGCAATAACATTTGTTCCCTTATTATTAGATACATGCACAGCCATTAAAGCCGCTGAACAAATAAGTAACATATAGGCAAGTATGGGGTAGATTAATTTTCCCATCGCCCCATTTAATTGAAAATAAATGAACACACAGAAGCATAATAATATAAAACTTGTGCTGTATAAAAGTTTTGATTTAGGTTGTTTCAAACCATATATTTTACTAAAAAATATAATATTAAAAACATGGGTTGTCATAAAGGCAACCATACCAGGAATAAACAAGGACTTTGAAATTAAAAAAACATCTCCTAAAAAAGAACCGAATAAACTCATCATCACTAAATTTTTTCCAGGCTTATTGGATACATTGTCTTGAAAATATAAATATATCATGAGTGTAGGCAGAAACAAGGCCTTACTGATGGCCTCCACTAGCTTATACTCCTCCCCTAAAAATTGGGCTAAGAAATGAATAATAATAACTACTAAGCTTATAGCCAGCCCCCATTTTGTAAAAAAAGATTTCATATCAAGTTTTAATTTTTTGTGAATCAAGATGCATTTAAAAATTAAATGTAAGCAATGAATGTCTAATTTAACAATCAAAGCATAAATTTGCCTATGATTAGCCCGGAAGAAGAACAATTCTACCTGCAATGGGAAAAAGAAAGAACGCTCCCCCATTATAAGCGCAAGCCTTTTTTAAGAGGTTTAAGTTTTGGTTTAAGTATTGGGCTTCTCATTCTTATCATTTCAGAAACAGGCTGGTACGAAAGGGCAAGCATGGTGGCTAATATGAGGGGGAATGAAATATGGATTATTATTTCAATTTTGGTGTTTTCCTTTGGATTTGCTTGGCTCTACCAACAATTCACCTCAGAGATGAACGAACAAAGATTTAATGAAATAAAGCACTTAAAAAATAAAAAATGAACCTAATGAATCTAAAGAATTTCAAAACCCCAATGACCCTCATTTTTCGCAATTTAGCCATCGCCAGCCTTGTTTTGGTGGCCATATTTAGCCAAATTGGCTGTAGCAAGTCCTCAGCTAGTGAATCTGACCAAATGATTAGCTATGCAAAAAAGAACAATATTACTTATGTATCAGACCCTAGTGGCGTATTATATCAAATAATTACTGCAGGAAATAGCAATAAACCTAGGCTAACTAGCACAATTACAGTTACTTACACTGGTAAATTAATGAACGATAAAACCTTCGATAGCGGTACCATCACTTATCCGCTTAATAACCTTATTCCAGGCTGGCAAATAGCCCTTCCTTTAATAGGTGAAGGTGGCCAAATCAAAATCCTTATCCCATCCTCTTTAGGATATGGATCGTCTGGAAGTGGCAGTATTCCTGGCAATGCCCCCTTGTACTTTGATGTAAGCCTGTTGAAGGTAAAATAATGGCTTTTTAGACCTTATTTTGGCCTCTTTCCATTATATTTGCCGACTAAAAATCAGTTAACCACACTATTATGCAACTCAAAGGATTAGTGCGCTTTTTTACTATTGCGCTTATTTTAATTTGTCTTTATCAATTGTCATTTACTTGGTTCGTAAGAAATCACGAAAAAGCCATGGAAGCGAAAGCTAGTTCATGGGTGAAAAAATTCCCAAAAGCGGATCAGGTATACCCTTCTAACAAAGAAGAGCAATTATTATACAACGATAGCTTAAACGATATTCAAAAAGCTTATTACAAGAAGTTATTAGACAGTACCAAAGACACGAAATTGGCTTTTGGTTTAACAACTTATGCTTCAGCTAAAGAAAAAGAATTAATGTTAGGCCTTGATTTACAAGGTGGTATGAGTGTAACCATGGAAGTAGGCTTAGATGGTTTAATTAAATCATTAGCTAACTATACCAAGGACGCTTCTTTCAACACTGCTTTGAACAATGCAGTTCAAAAGAAAGCCAACAGCCGTGCCGACTTAATTTCTTTATTCAGAGATGAATATGCCACTATTAACCCAACGGGCAAATTGGCTCCTTTATTTGCCACTAGAAGTAATGGTAAATTAAAGTTCGACGCATCTGATGACGCAGTTGTTACTTACTTAAAAGAACAATCTACTCAAGCTTTCAACAATACTTACCGAATTTTAAGAACGCGTATTGACCGCTTTGGTTTAGCCTCTCCTAATATCAACCCTGATGCTACTAAAGGTATTATCAATATTGAATTAGCAGGTGTGAACGATAAAGAGCGTGTTCGTTCTTATTTACAATCTACAGCAAACCTTCAATTTTTTGAAGTATATACTTTTGAGAACAAAGATTTTCAAAATGGAATTATTGCTGCTGATAAAGCTATTGAAGCTAGCTTAAATGGCATTAGCGATACTACTGCTAATGTAAAAGTAGATACTTCTAAATTGAACCCTAACAAAAACCCTTTGTTAAAAACAGTTCAGTTTACACAACCTTATCAAGGAAAAAATGGTCAATATATTTACCCTGCTGAAATTGGTTACACTTTCAAAAAGGATACAAGTAAATTGAATGCCTACTTAGCAATGGCTGAAGTGAAATCTAAGTTCCCATCGAACTTGGTATTCATGTATGGTAAAAATGAAAGTGAAGACGCTAAAAACAAAGATGTACTTCCTATCTATGCTATTAAAACTTTGGACAATGGTCAAGCAGAATTAGAAGGTGACCATGTTGCCAATGCTGCTCAAGATTTTGATGAAAGAGGTAAAGTAGCCATCAAAATGAATATGGATAAATTAGGTACAAGCATTTGGGCTAAGATGACATCAAAAAATGTAGGCAAGCCTCTTGCTATTGTTCTTGACAATATTGTTTATTCAGCACCGAATGTAAACGATGCTATTACTACAGGTAACTCTTCTATCTCTGGAAACTATACTTTAAAAACAGCACAAGACTTAGCTGAAATTTTAGAGAGTGGTAAATTACCAGCCCCTGCTAAAATTGTACAAGAGCAATTAGTAGGTCCAACTTTAGGTTTGGCTTCTATTCAAGGTGGTGCTATGGCATTTGGAATTTCTTTCCTTGTCATTTTCGCTTTAATGTTATTATACTTTAACACAGGCGGATGGGTAGCAAACATCGCATTAGTATTAAACTTACTTTTCACTATTGGTATATTAAGCGCCTTAGGTTTTACTTTAACAGCACCTGGTATTGCAGGTTTAGTATTAACCATTGGTATGGCGGTAGATACCAACGTAATTATATTTGAGCGTATTAAAGAGGAATTAACGAAAGGAAAAAGTTATCAATTGGCTGTAACAGATGGTTACAAACGTTCTATGTCTCCTGTATTGGATGCACACGTTACTACCCTATTAACAGCTTGTATCTTAGCTTACTTTGGTTTAGGTCCAGTACTTGGTTTTGCTACTACGCAAATCATTGGTATTTTACTTTCTTTATTCTGCGGAATTTTAGTATCTCGTTTAATTACCGATATCTACACAAGCAAGAACAGACACTTTGAATATTTCACTAAAATTTCAAGAGGTATCTTTAAACATGCTGCTTATAAGTTCATTGAATTTAGAAAGTATGCTTATATGTTATCTGCTGTAGTTTTAGTAATGGGTATTGCTAGTTTCTTTAACGGATTTGACGAAGGTGTTGAATTTGCTGGAGGAAGAAGCTACACTATTAAGTTTAACAAAGCTGTGAATATTGAATCTGTAAGAGATGATTTGAAAAAAGTATTTGGCGAGTCTCCTATTATTAAAACAGTAGATTCTAAGAATCAAATAAACATTACTACTTCTTATAAGATTAAAGAACAAGGCAACAATATTGATGCAGAGGTAGAAGCTTTATTATTCAAAGGTTTAGAGAAGCAAATGCCAGCAGGAACTTCATTAAAAGAGTTCGACTCTCAGTATAAGCAAAGTTCTCAAACAGTACTTCCTACTATCTCTGATGATTTAAAAGCAGGTGCTACAAAAGCAACCATCTTTGCATTAATTGCTATTTGTTTATACATATTTATTCGTTTCCGTGATTGGAGATATTCTTTAGGTACTATCTTCTCTTTATTACACGATGTATTTGTAACCTTAATCGTATTTAGTTTCTTAAGAAAAGTGGTTCCTTTCCCATTAGAGATTGACCAGCATTTTATTGCTGCCATTCTAACGGTAATTGGTTTCTCTATGAACGATACTGTAATTGTATATGACCGTATTCGTGAGGACAGCCAATTA
>CAIJZF010000083.1 GCA_903825095.1 uncultured Bacteroidota bacterium
ATTAGAGGCAATGCAATTAAGCATTAGCTAGTTGTATTTTTTAAAAAGGAATTTATTTAGGATGCGGCTACTATACACTTTACTACTGCTGCTAATAATGCAGCCCTCTGCAAATAGCCAAGACAGCGCCTATATTAAAAAAACCGATACCCTTCAACATCATATACCCAGAAGAGCCACTAGAAGGTCGGCCATTTTACCAGGCTGGGGTCAGATTTACAATAAACAATATTGGAAAGTACCTTTAGTATATGGAGTGCTGGCTATACCTGCTTCTACTTATGTGTACAACAATGATATGTACTTGAAAACAAAGTTTGCCTATGAAGCAAAGTTTAAAGCTGAAAAAGGCGATAATAGCGACCTATCCAAAATTGATTCAAAATTGCAAAACTTAAGTATTGGTTCATTACAGAGTTACCGTAATATATTTAGAAGAGATAGAGACTACTCAATCATGTACTTTATTCTAGCCTGGGGTGTGAATGTAGTGGACGCTACAGTATCAGGTCAGTTAAAAGAATTTGATGTAAGTGATAATTTATCTTTTAGAATGGTGCCTTATGTACAACCTCAACAACAACAAACGGGTTTATCCTTGCAATTTCATTTTAAAAATTCCCATTCAAAATAATTTAATCGCAGGCTTATGAAAATTGCATTAATAGGTTATGGTAAAATGGGAAAAGCCATTGAAGAAATTGCTTTAAGTAAAGGACATGAAATTGTCTTAAAAATAGGCGCTTCTAATACCTCAGACTTTACCAAAGAAAATATACAAAAGGCCGATGTTGCCATTGAATTCACTGGCCCAGATACTGCTTTTGAAAATATAAGTAAATGTATTCAGTGGGCTGTGCCTGTAGTATGCGGCTCAACGGGTTGGTTAGACCATTTTGAAAAAGCCAAAAAGCTTTGTGAAGAAGAAAAAGGCTGTTTACTATATGCAAGTAATTTCAGTATTGGTGTGAATTTATTTTTTGAAATAAATAAGCAAGTGGCCGCTTTAATGGAGCCTTATGAAAACTATGATGTATCTATGACCGAAACCCATCATACAGAAAAAAAGGATGCACCAAGTGGCACAGCCATAAGTTTAGCCGAACAAATACTTGCTCAAATAGGCAGAAAAAAGAAATGGATAAACGAGGCAAGCAGGGAGGCAAGCGACTTAATTATTCGTTCTGAAAGAATTGACCCAGCCCCTGGTACCCATACCATAAGTTATGATTCAGCTATTGATAGTATTGAAATAACCCATACAGCCCATACCCGCAAGGGCTTTGCCAGTGGCGCTTTATTAGCTGCGGAATTTGCCAATCAAAAAATAGGTATCTTTACCATGAAAGACGTGCTAGGTCTTTGATTAAAAGCTTATGCTATCTAAAAAAACTCAATACGCATTACAAGCCCTCTCCTATATGGTAGAGAAGCACAGCGACGACCCTATTTTGATAGCTGAAATTGCCAGTCAAAAAAATATACCCATTAA
The DNA here is from genome assembly GCA_903825095.1 of uncultured Bacteroidota bacterium. The sequence goes on from CAIJZF010000083.1 coordinate 1,493, forward strand.
GTTTCTAGAAAACATTTTACTAGAATTGAGAAAAGCAGGTTTTTTAGAAAGTAAAAAAGGAAAGCATGGTGGCTACTTTTTTGCCCAAGCTCCAGAAAAAATAAAATTATCTTCTATTTTCAGAATTATAGAAGGCCCTATTGCACTACTTCCTTGTGTAAGTTTAAATTTCTACGAAAAATGCGCCGACTGCAATGAAAAAAAATGCGGCATTAATAAAGTCATGGCCGCTGTAAGAGATAACACCTTGGCCATACTAGACAATAAAACAGTGGCCGATCTTAGTACTATAAAATAACAAATATGAAAAAAATATTTCTACTGTTTTTCATAGTCATCGCATTCAATGCTTCTTCACAAAGTTTAATAGGGGGTGATAATATATTAAAAACAAATTTATCGGCTGACGCTATCAATAACTATAATATCACTTACGAGAAAAGTATTAACCACTTTATTTCTTTGTCTGTGAATTATAAAAGCATGCCGCTTTCTAAACTGCCTTTAAAATCTATTGCGAAAAAATTTATTGATAACCCCGCTATCGACTTTGATAATTTTAAAATTGGCAATACCACCATTACTTTCGAAGGCCGTTTTTATTTAGGCTTATCAAAAATGTCTGGTTTTTATATTGGGCCTTATATTCGTTATGGTAATTATGACTTATCGGTTCCAGCTTCTTATACCTATACACCCGATAAAATTTTTCCTACTGAAATTGTAAAACCCATTACAGCAGTTGCCACTTTAGATGGCACAGTGAGAACACAGAGCTATGGCGCCCACGTAGGTATGCAATTTCAATTATTAACTAAACTAGTATTAGACATCTCCTTTATGGGAGGCCACTATGGAACCTCCACTGGAAAACTTGAATTTAGCCCTCCAGTTGCATTTCCAAGACCAGCCCAAGATGCTTTGAAACAAGTATTAGACAATACAAAGGCCGACCCATTTAAACTAAAATCCACAGTAAATGCCAATAAAGCAATGGTGGATATGGAAGGCCCTTGGTGGGGCTTAAGGGGACTAGGCATTGGCCTTGGATTAAGATTTTAAATACGCTAGCTTTGCTAGCTCAAAACAGTATCAAATGAGCGCTCCATTTTTACAAGATTTATTTAAAGGCCAAAGCTACGATGCAGACCAATTTTTTTTAATTGCTGGGCCATGCGTAGTAGAGAATGAAGGATTGGTAATGGAAATTGGAGAGAAGGTTTCTACCCTATGCAAGAACTTAGGTATTGCTTATGTATTTAAAGCAAGCTATAGAAAAGCAAACAGAACAAGTGCTAATTCATTTACTGGAATTGGAGACGATACAGGAATGGAACTTATTAAAAAAGTAGGCGCTACTTTCAAAGTGCCCACCACTTCCGATATTCATGCACATGACGAAGCCGCTATTGCAGCAAAGTATATTGATATTTTACAAATACCTGCTTTTTTATGTCGTCAAACCGACTTACTTCTTGCTGCAGCCGCAACAGGAAAAATTGTGAATGTTAAAAAAGGACAATTTTTAAGTGGGGCTTCCATGAAATTTGCAGTAGATAAAATTAGATTAGCAGGTAATGATAAA
>CAIJZF010000084.1 GCA_903825095.1 uncultured Bacteroidota bacterium
ACCTAAATAGTTTGATGAAAATTCATCATTATAGGTGTAAAAAGAAGTTATGTCATGAGTTGAGATAACATTAAGAGAAGGAAAAAAAGATTTTGAAGACAACACTACTTCAATTTGATTGAATTTAGGCGCAGGTGCATTTGTACCATTGCTGCCTTCCTGCTTTTTCATTTTTTTAAGCATCTGACACTTACCATTACAATGCAGCATGGGTTTAGCCTTGTTCACACAATTCTTCTTATAGGTCTCTAAATTAACTAAATAATCAGCCATTGCTAAAGACCTTGAAAAGGTCTGAGCCAAGAGTGCAGTGAATAATAATATGACTATCGTGTATTTCAAATCATCGCAAAGGTAATTAGAAATATTGCTACAATTTATAATCTTAATCATATTCAAATCGATTATTATAAGTTTAATTTCCTCACGCAATAAAACCCAATGATAGCATGTGTTTCAAGATAAAAAGTGATGTTTTCCTCACACAACAAAGGACCCACGATTTAACGTAAGTCCTTGATTTTCATGTAGCGAGACCGGGATTTGAACCCGGGACCTCAGGGTTATGAAGATTTTTTGAGAAAATGAAGGTGTTGATTTGTAAGTAGTTGCATTTTGACAAAACCGAAAATGACCGATTTTAGTCGAATTCAGGGGGTGTTTTCCTCACGCAGAAGAGTGTTTGAAATTCAAGTCTCATCAAATTCACAATCTATCTTTAAGTATAGATAAAACTCCGAAATCATCAAGAAATTAGAGTTTTTTTATGACCTTGTGGTACGCTTTTGTTGTCTTTTTTATTTTTTTCTGTAGCTCGATAATTACTCGCCTACCCAACGTGCCTGAAACCAAGAATTTGTTGCATTTTGTGACCTTGCATTTGAATTAAAACCACTATTTGTAACGTTTATGTAATCGGTTGAACCATTTAGATAGACAATTTTTCTTATCTGTTGAACTACCGAAGCTATAGTACCAGCAACTGCTACATTACTTCCATTTTTTTGAATTGTTAGGCTTGATTCACTATTTCTATAAACATCATAACTAGCTGCAATTTCCCAATAACCAGCCTTTTGAGGTGTAAATGCATAAGTTGAAGTATTAAACCAACTACTAGGCACATTGACTGTATTATTCACAATACTATACCTACATGGGTCACTTGTATAAGAACCAGGCATAGTATAAGTAACACTTGCATTTGCTTCAAGTAAATAAAGTGTGGCTGAAGATGCGGTCCCAATAAAATTAGTTGCTTTTACATTCCCATTTACCTCTAGTTTTTCAGTTGGAGATTCTGAACCAATTCCAATATTACCATTAGTATTTACAAAAAATCTCATAGGGAAAGAAGGATCAAGATTTTGTGTGATTCCGAAATTTCTTAAACCATCTCCCATGTAGTCTTGAATTAAACCCCAGCCTCCAATCCAAACTCCTGCTCTCTTGCTCGTTCCATGTGAAGTAGGCAATACATTAATACTAGAAGGAAATTGACCACTGCCGCTAGAAATAGTTGGTGTAGTTAAAGTTGGACTCGTACCAAATACTAAAGATCCTGAACCAGTTTCATCTGAGATTGCCGATACTAAATTTGAACTAGTGGGAGTTGCTAAAAAACTTGAAACTCCACTTGCAAGTCCTGATACTCCAGTCGATATAGGTAGCCCAGTAGCATTCGTTAAAGTTGCAGAACTTGGTGTACCTAATGCAGGTGTTATCAAGGTTGGACTTGTATTCAAAACAACACTTCCTGTTCCAGTCGATGTTGTAGTACCAGTACCTCCATTCACAACAGAAACTACATTTGTTGTACTATTAATTATATAAATCCAACCGCTACTTCCATAATAATATAATCCAGAAGTGCCATCTGTTTGGTAAACCATTAAACCTTCTGCAGGACTAGATATAGCTGTCCTTTGTAGACTTGTCATTCTTGGTGGCAAGAAGCCTTTATTAGTTGAACTAACATCAAGTTTTGCTGATGCATTAGGTGTAGTTGTCCCAATACCTGTTTGTGCCTCTGCAAAAGAAGCAATTAACAACAAGTTTATAAGGAAGAAGATTTTTTTCATTTTTATACTATTTTATGTTCTTGTGCTAATTTAAATAACTCGATATTATTACTTACACCCGTTTTAGAGAGTATACTCTTTTTAAATGTAGATATGGTATTTGACTTCAATGCCAAAGATGCACTAATCTCTTTTACTTGTGCTCCCTGTAAAATTAAAATCAATACCTCTCTTTCTCTTTTCGTAAGAATAGTAAAGGGATTTGTAATTATTAAATTTTCCATTGCTTAATTATGCTTAATATTTTAATATATATTGACTTATTTACTAT
>CAIJZF010000085.1 GCA_903825095.1 uncultured Bacteroidota bacterium
TAACACCATTCGCACCTCTTGAACCATAGATAGAAGTCGCTGCGGCATCTTTTAAGATGTTAACGCTTTCAATATCATCTGAGTTAATAGTTGCAAGTACGTTTGTACTTGGGTTGATGCTGAAACCACCGCCGTTACCGTTAGAAACGTCACCGTCGTTAATTTGAGCACCATCTACAATATATAAAGGACGCGCACCACCGTAAGAGAATGAACCAACCCCTCTAATACGAATAGGTGTCACCGCACCTGGTTGACCAGTTGAAGAAGTTGCTTGTAAACCAGGAGCAGCTCCTTGCAACATTTGATCTAAAGATGCAAATGGTTTGTTTTCAATTTTTGTCATATCCACTTTAGAGATAGAGGCGGTCACATTAGATCTTTTTTGTGTACCATAACCTACTACTATTACTTCCTCTAATTGCTGAGAAGAAGACTCTAACTGAATAGTGAAATTTGTTTTAGTTCCAATAGAAACTTCAGCATCGCTGTAGTTAATTGATTTTACTACAAGTGTTTTAGCTGTAGCAGGAACATTTATTTTAAAAGAACCGTCTTCACTTGTATTAGCACCAATTTTTGTGCCTTTTACAACTACTGATGCATTCGCAACAGCGACGCCCTTTTGGTCTGTTACTCTACCAGTTAACTGACGTGTTTGTGCAAAGGCACTTGTCATCGTCAATAAACCTAGAATCAACATCAACATAAGTTTTTTCATATTTCAAATTTAGAATGCGAATTTAATGAATATTGGGATATATTAACAAAGTGTTAAAGTTTATTCTATAAAAAATTAACATTTAGGCAATATTGAATAAATAAAATAGGTGTAAACAATTGATTATCAATTATATAAATAAAAAAGCCTAGAATGATTTTCTAGACTATTTTACAACTAATTTTTAGGGCTTAATTACCCATTTTTCTACCGCAGTTTTCTCAATTAATTCCCTAGAATAATAGGAAGGGAAATAAGCATCATTGGCCCAGGTAGAGAAAAGGTTTCGGTAAAAAGGGCTATTGCTATCCCCAGATTGTCCAGGAGTATTGATTATCAATGTTTTATCCCAATCATGGGTATCCATCAAAATTCGAAAACTAGCCCCACTTACTTGATTATCGGCACCTCCCGTCGAACCTGGTGTTTGACCATAACCCCCTCTTGGAAGAGGCCCTATGTTTAATTTGGCTTTTAAGGCGGGACTTACCAAATTGGCTAAGGGGTGTTCGAAATAAATATGCTTGTACTTTTCTTGACCATAGTTCCAACCACTTATCTCAGCCCCTAATTTATTTTTTAAATTTTGAATAGCAGTTTCAAATGCTTTTTTCACAAAAGCGTCTCTATTATTTTTTGCAACTACTTCCTCCACTCCAAAATAATTTACAGGATTTTCTAAACGCTCTATTACTTTTTTTAATTGTAAATTAATCCATGGTTTAATTGCATCGGGTACAAAATATTTTTGTGCTGCAATAGATAATTGTTTTTCAAAGCCCACATAAATTCCTGCAGCAATACTATTTTTATCCAAGACGAAATTCCAATTCATTAAATATTGTTTCGCAATATTTGAAAAAGAATCTTCGAAATTTATTTTTTCAAGTAGGGGTACAATAGTACTTGCGGGTATGGAAAAATAATCGGTTTGTAATTTTCCCATGTCCTCTAAACTAATATTATTTTTCTCCGTTAAAACTTTATTGATTCTATCTCCTCTGTAAGGATCGGCCCAGGTATAACCTACTGCATCCCAATGTTCATAGGTATCTGGGGTTACATGCTGATTCGCTGTTGCAAAAAAATCTTTGCTTGGATTGAGTAAATGCGGTCTTTCTTTTATAGGTAAATAACCCGACCATTCATACCTACCATCACCTGGTATAGGAACATAGCCACTGAAATTTTTTCGAATAGGAATAATGCCCACTGCCTGCCAACCTATATTTCCTTTTTTATCTGCCCATATCATATTCTCTCCAGGTATATGACTATAGGCACAGGCTTCTCTAAAACTTTCCCAACTATTCGCTTGATCAATTCTTAAAGAAGCTAAATAAGGCGCACCCCCTGCTTCCATCCATGCACATTTTACGGCATAGGCTTTATTGTTAACAGAATCAATAAAAGTAACTGGACCATGTACTGTATAATTTAATTGAACTATTTGACTAGCTGCGTTTTTTATTTTTATATTTTCAGTAATGGTTTTCATTTTTATCCACTGCCCTTTGTACCAATATTCATTCTTATGTAAGGGGTTAATATTATACACATATAAGTCTTCTCCATCGGTTTCATAAATAGTTAAACCCCAGGCACCGAATTCATTATGTCCTATGGAAACCCCTGGTATCTCTGGCTCTCCGCCGCCTACCACATTCCAACCTGGTGCTACCAAATGCACTATATAACGAAGTGAAGGCACTGCAATTTTTCGGTGCGGGTCGTTGGCAAGCATAGGAAATCCACTAGCCGTTTTACGACCGCTAATTATCCAATTATTACTGCCTTCCATTTCTTGTTCGGGTAAAAAATCGGCAAGCTCTTTTCGTTTATTTAAAACATCTAAAGCTGAAACATCATCTTCATCATGTTCCAGAATATCCGATTTTGTAAATTCTACTTCTGTTCTATATGCATTGTATAAAGCTAAAATATCGGCTTTTAATAAATCGCCTCTAATAGCAGTGTCTAATTTTAAATTGGGGTCTTTAGGATGAAACCAAATTAATTCTTTTACTTTTTTCTCTCCCACGGTGGACACCGCTCTTCCAATATTTAATTCCTGTGTAATATTACCAAGTAAACCTTGGTGTCTTGATATAACAATTTCAGCTGTCCATTTTGCAGGACGAATTTTTAAAATTTTAAATTCAATAGGAAGCAGGGCTGGCTTAGCGTTCACCTCTGTTACATAAGCGTTCACGCCATCCACGTAGGCTTGAATAATGGCTTGCCCATGTGGATGATAATGTTGTAATTCTTTTTTTAAATCTCCTCTAAATTTAAATAGGCGCGTACCTATATCTCTTTTCAATTCTCTTTCTCCTAAAATTTCTGCAACAGTGCCTGTGGCTTGTCTGCGCCAAATTTCAAATTGAAACAATCTATCCTTTGCTGCACAGTAGCCTTGTGTAAAAAATAAATCATGTTCATTGTTTGCATAAATATGATTCACTCCCCACTGGTCTCTTAGTACTTCTACCTTTTCTTTTAAACCTTTTAGTTGTAATGTATTTTTTTCTTGTGCTTGTACCTTAATGCTACTAGTAAACATAAAGCAGGTGGTAAAAACAAATGAAAAAAAGAAGGAGGGCTTTTGAAAATGATATTGCATAGCTATTGATTTAAAAGACTCAATGATCCTTTAAATTAAGAAAAAACCCTTGCAAAATGCAGTGCAGCCTTAATTATTAGTAAAGTGGAAAGTTATTAGTAAAGAGGGAAGTTTCAGTAGGAATGAAAAACTTATAAAAGAAGGGTCTTGGGTATGGAGTAGTCGCTAGTTTTAAACTTGCCCGATTCTTTTAATTCTTTGAAGCCGCCTTTAATGTCAATTAAATGATCAAAGCCACGCGCTTTTAAAATAGAAATAAAAATCATAGACCTATAACCGCCTTGGCAATGCACATAATAAGTTTGGTTTTTATCAATAGCTGCCATACTATCATTGATAAAATCTAAGGGCGCATTTTGCACACCTGCAATATGTTCACTACTATACTCGGATGCTTTACGCACATCTAGTATTTTAATTTTACTGTCTTTGGCTTTTAAGTCGGCCAATGCCAATGCATCCATAGAAATAATATGGTCAATTTCTTTGCCCGCTTTTTCCCAGGCTTCAAATCCATTTTCTAAAAATCCAATCGTATAATCATAACCCACACGCGCAAGTCTAGTAATCACTTCTGCCTCTCTTCCTTTATCTGCCACTAGTAAAATTTCTTGTTTGATATCGGGAATCATGGCACCCACCCAAGGAGCAAAACTTCCATCAATGCCAATATTGATAGAATTGGGAATAAAACCTTTTGCAAAAACTTGAGGATCTCTGGTATCAAGTATTAGTGCGCCTGTTTCATTCGCAGCTGTTTCAAAAGCAGCAGGGCTCATTGCATGCTGCCCTCTCTCTAGTACTTTATCAATACTATCATAGCCTTGAATATTCATCATTACATTCAATGGAAAATAACCTGGAGGGGCTACTAAGCCTTCTAGCACAGCGCTTATAAATTCTTCTTTAGTCATGTCGGCAGCTAATGCATAATTGGTTTGCTTTTGATTGCGTAAGGTGTCCTGTGTTTCTTTGCTCATTTTTTTTCCGCATGCACTACCCGCACCATGTGCAGGATAAATAACAATGTCATCCGACAAAGTCATTATTTTCTTTCTTAAAGAATCATATAAATAACCTGCTAAAATTTCTTGCGTTAAATCTGATTTTATTTTTTGTGCTAAATCGGGACGGCCTACATCACCTATAAATAAAGTATCGCCACTAAATAAAGCCACTTGCTTACCTGCTTCATTCATTAATAAATAACAAGTACTTTCCATGGTATGCCCTGGTGTATGCAATACTTTAATTCTAAGCTTACCCAATTTAATTTCTTCTCCATCTTTCGCACTATGAAAATCAAAGGAAGGTGCAGCTGTTGGACCGTATACAATAGTAGCGCCCGTTTTTTTTGCAAGGTCTAAATGTCCTGAAACAAAGTCGGCATGAAAGTGGGTCTCTAATACATATTTTATTTTGGCTTTGTCTAAGGCTGCTTTTTGAATATAAGGTTCTACTTCTCTTAGTGGATCAATAATGGCCACTTCACCTTCGCTCATTATATAATAAGCCCCTTGTGCTAAACAGCCTGTATATATTTGTTCGATCTTCATAAATCTCTTTATTATTGGAAGTCAAAGTTGCTACATAAAATTAGATAATACAGTGATAAAAATCACATTTAGTGTAGAAAATATTAATTCCGGTTAAGTGACAAAAGGTACCTAAATTGTAAATCCTTTTTAGGAGTTTTACTTAAAATTAAAGACATGGAGGTCATTGGATATTTACTGTCAATACTTATAGGCATTTCATTGGGCCTTATTGGAAGCGGGGGCTCTATTCTAACCGTACCCTTATTGGTGTATTTTTTCCATGTATCTCCTTTACTGGCTACCACCTATTCTTTAGCTATTGTGGGGCTAAGTAGTATTGCAGGTGTCATTTCTAGATTAAAACAAAAATTGGTTGATTTTAAAACCATTTTTATTTTTGGTATACCCTCCATTATTGGCGTTTTCAGTTCCAGAAAATTTTTATTACCCGCTATACCAGAACTCATCTATGATGGACCAGCCATCTTGGTTACCAAAAGTCATTTCATTATGTTATTCTTTGCAACACTTATGTTCATTGCTGCCTTATCTATGATACTTGGAAAAAATAAAAAAGAGCAAGAGGGGGTTTTGCCTGTCTATGGTTTTAGCTTAATGCTCGTAGGTTTTTGTGAAGGCTCATTGACAGGTATTGTAGGTGCGGGTGGTGGCTTTCTAATTATACCAGCACTTGTATTACTTGCAAAGCTTCCGATGAAAAGGGCTATTGCTACTTCATTAGTTATTATAAGTATAAAATCATTGGTGGGTTTTACTGGAGACTTAATACATACTTCTGTTGACTGGAACTTTTTATCTATAATAATTTTATTAGCGACAACAGGAATTATAACGGGTAATTATTTAAATAAAAAAATGGAGGGGGCTAAACTTAAAAAAGGATTTGGATTTTTTGTTCTAGCAATGGCCATCATTATTTTTATAGAACAGTTCTTCTTTTCTAATTTGATAAGCTAAATATTTTATTCATAAGTACCCATTTCTCTCCGGGCCCAGCAGTAGGCAAGGCTTGCTGGTATTCCCACATTAATTTTTCCCATTGCATCACAATTTCATTTTTAGCATCCAAGGCCGCTTTCTTGTCAAAAGAAAAATCATCGTCAGCTTCAATAATCATAAATAATCTATTGGCTACTCTATAAATTTCTAATGCCTTTATGCCGGCTTCTTTAATGGATGCAATTATTTCTGGCCAAACAGAAGCATGATACTCTTCATAAGCAGCAATTAATTTGGGTTCATCTTTTAAATCTAGCGCCAAACAATATCTTGTCATATCATTCAATATTAATTATTATTATAAACTATTGTTATTATAAATAAATTCCTATCACAGTTCTTTATTCCAATTCGTTATTTCAATTCGTTATTCCCATACACAAAGGCTTCCATCACGCGCATGGACTTCAACGCATCTTCAGCAGAGCAAGGGTTTTCGCCTACTCCATTTAAATAAGCCACTATTTTTTCAATAAAATTTTGTTGATTATGTTTTGGAGGGTCGAAATGTATTTGTTCTTCTTTCTCCCCAGTGGTTAATGTAATAGTATGTCCAAAAACAGGAAAGGAAATTTTTCCTTTCGTTCCTATAATTTCAAAAATATCGGTCTCCTCTCCTTTGTCAACACAGAAACACCAATTGCCTTTAAATTGAATGCCGTTCTCTAATTCTATTTCACCAGTTACTGTATCTTCAGCTTTATATAAATTGGCTTTATTATATGCAGTTCCTTTATAGGATTTTGCTTTGCCGAAAAAATAAAATACAAGGTCTAATTGGTGGGGCGCTAAATCATAAAAATAACCGCCTCCTGACAAACTAGGATCAATTCTCCAATTCTCAACAGGGTCTAAAAGACCACTATCATATTTTAACATTTCAATGCGAACTGAAATAATGTCTCCAATTGTTTTAGCGTCTAGTAAACGCTTTACTTCAACAAATAAAGGAAGCGCTCTTCTATAATGTGCAATTACTAAAGCAATACTCGATTTTTTTGAATAAGCGTTCATGCGCTCACAAGCTGCAACATCAAGTCCCATAGGCTTTTCAACATACACAGGTTTGCCTGCTTGCATAGTCGCTATCGCATAGGCTTCGTGAAATATAGGAGGTGTGGCAATGTATATTGCATCCACTTCTGGATGATTTATAAGATCATTCGCATCGGTAAAAAAATAAGGAACCTGATGTCTTTCAGCATACTGTTTTACTTTTTCTGCATCTCTGCGCATCACAGCTATTAATTTCGAATGAGGTGCTTTGTTAAAAGCAGGTCCGCTTTTGACTTCTGTTACAGAGCCGCAACCAATCATTCCCCAACGAATTGTTTTCATACTTACAATTTACACTAAATTAATAGCCATTACTATTCATTTCTTATTTAAGATAAGTTTTAAACCAATTCAAATGACTATTATACCTATGCACTAAATAAGAGGGCACTCGAATACCATGATTTTGATTCGGATAAATAATTAACTGCGTTGGAATACCTTCCGACTTAAAGGCTTGATACATTTGTTCTGCACCTACTACAGGCACATTGAAGTCGGCCTGACTTGCCATAAATAAAGTAGGTGTTTTTATTTCTTTCACTTTAAAGAAGGGATATGAAACATCTAACCATTTTTTTAAATTATTCCAAGGCTTGCCTAATTCAGGTTCGTACTGAGTAATGTATTGATCGGTTCCATAAAAAGAAAGCATTAAAGAACTACCCGCACCACTCACTGCCGCTTTAAACCTTGTATCGGTAGCAATAGTATAATTCGTTAAAATACCTCCGTAGCTCCAGCCTGCAATGGCTAATCTACTCGAGTCTGCTATGCCTTCTTTAATTAACTCATTCGTAATACCTATAATATCTTTTACTTCTTTATTACCCCAATCGGCATAAATGCTTTTCGTATAATTGGCACCGCGTCCACTGCTTCCTCTATAATTCACAGCAGCCACTGCATAACCTGCGGCTGCATAAATTTGACGTGTCATATCAAATGAATATTCATCCTGTGCCACAGGACCTCCATGAATAAATAAAATAAGAGGTAGTTTATTGGCATTTGAATCGGGTAAATATAAAATACCATTTACTTTATTTTTATCAGAAGCGATAGCTGAAATACCTTTTACCACTAGTTTTTTAGGCGGTGCTAAAAAGGCATCTTGCAAATGCGTAATTTTTTGAAAATTATTATTACTACTCGCAATATAAATTTCATTAGGGGTAGCTGTATTGCTATACAAAGCAACCATGGTTCCGTTTGTATTTATATCTAAGCCATTATATACGGCCATCTCACTCGTAAAGGGTTTTACTTCCCCACTACTCGCATTTATTTGCATAATATTTTGCGCTCTATCATCTTCTACCAAAGCATAAATAGATTTACTATCATTCGCCCAAATAATATTCTCTATAGAACGGTCAAAGTTTTTAGTAATTACTTTACTAGTTTTAGTTTTAATATCTATGACTGCTAATTGTTGCAAATCATACATGTTATAAGCATCTTCAGAACTTGCTTGTAAATAAGCTATGGATAAATTATCAGGGCTAAATTTAGGGGAACGGTTCGACCCTTTATAAATAGTAAGCTTAATAGGGCTTTGTGAAGCGCCTAGGGCTAATAAAAAAATACTCGTATTATCATTTTGATCTGGACTTGCACTTACATTACTTGCATAAGCTATCATTTTGCCATCACTACTTATACTTAGATCCGACTCATTATTATTACCCTTGGTAAGAGTATCTAATTTTTTTGTGGCTAGTTCAAAACTATATAAATGTGTTTTTCTATTATCTAAATAGCCTTCATAGTCTGCCTTAAAGCGGTACCTATCTATTTCATAAGGTTTTCTATTTTTAGATTTGGCTGTATCTGCATAATTAAAATCTTTAATCGTAAAAATTAAATGTTTGCCATCTTTAAACCAATGATAGGCCTCTAATTCTCCTTTAATATGCGTTACTTGAATGGGCTCTCCTCCGCGTCTGTCCATTAAAAATAATTGACTGCCTTCTTCCTCTTCTTTACCAGCTGCTAGAAAGGAAATGTATTTCCCATCAGGACTCCAATTATAATTAGAGGCACCCTTGGTTTGTTCAGTAAGCGTAACGGTTTCTTTGCCATCTGCACTTACCATATAAAGTTTGCTTGAAAATTTATCCTTGGCAGAATCTATTTTAGAGACACTGTATAAAACCCAATTACCTTCTGGAGAAATCTTTGGACTGGAAATAGTGGACATTCTATAAATATCGTTGGGTCCAATATTTCTAAGGCCTGTATTTTGTGCGTTGGCCATAAATACGAACACTGTGTTCAATAAAAAACTCAGTCCCGCTATTTGTATAATTTTTCTCATAGTATTATTTTAATTTTCAAAACCTACAAAATTCCAATTGGCCTTTCTACAGGCTTCGTTAAAGGCCGCAATTTCACCAGCTAATAAAGCTTGTTTTTGTGCTTCATACTTTTTCCACTCAGCATGTAATTCTTCATAACGCTTTTGTTGTCCCTTCGTCACATAAGGCGTATTAGCCGATTCAATTTCTCCTTTTACAAAAACAATATTGGCACTTAATTTATTGACAAAATTAATTACATCGTCATTGGTTTGTGCTTTAGGTTGAATAAGTTGCTCCTCCCATTCTTTAATAGTTTTAACAATGGCTTTTGCTTTAGCGGCTAATGAATCAAGTGTAGCAACACCTTCAGCTCTTGTTACAAACTGATTTAATTGATCTTGAATTTTTCTCATTTGTACCACCGATACATGAATGGCTTCAATATCATCAGAAGCTAGTTTAGATAAAGCATCTTGTGCTGTGTATTCAGCAGCTGAATTGTTTAAACGAGGATCGGCCAATACTTCAAATGCAGCTGTTTCCGCTTTTCCATTAATGGTTAAGCGTACTTCATATTTACCAGGCACAACAGCCCTGCCTCCCATACTTCCTTCAATAATTACATTTTCAATAGTTGGTAAATTATTTTCTCTTAGATCCCAAACAAATCGGTTCAGTCCTGAACGAATTTCAATTTTTGGATCGGCCTCTAGTTGATTATTACTTGTATTCGCTTTTGGCTTTTCCATATAATAAGTACGCACCAATTTTTGATTGGCATCTAAAATTTCTAGGGTAGCCGATTTTACTGAATCCTTGTTTTGGATATGATAATAAATAACGGCACCTGTAGCTGGATTCACTGCGGTGGTATTTATGTCAATGGGTTCTTCGTCTTCTTCAAACTGTCTATCTAAAGGGCTTGAACCTGCAACACGCACTACATTTTTTACAGGTAGTAAGGCAGTCTCCGTTTTAATACTTGCTGCATTTTTACGAAGCGCTGTTAAATCATCTAATACCCAGAAAGCACGTCCTTGGGTAGAAGCTAATAAATGATTTTGATGCAGTTTTAAATCGGTAATAGGTGTAACAGGTAAATTTAATTGTAATTGTTTCCAAGCCTTCCCTCCATTATAAGAAATATAAAATCCTGTTTCTGTTCCTGCATATAATAAGTCTTTTACTTCATTGTCTTCTCTAACCACACGCGCATAGGCTCCGTAAGGAATGCCTTCTGTAATTTTTACCCAAGTCTTACCGTAATCATTGGTCTTATATATAAGCGGTGTGAAATCATTAAACTTATATTTATTCACTGCAATGTAGGCAGTGGCTTTATCAAAGGGAGAAACTTCAATCGCATTCACTAAAGTTCCTTTCACTCCTTCAGGTGTAATATTGGTCCAAGTAGCACCACCATCCTTAGTAATATGAACGAGTCCATCATCACTACCTGTGTAGAATACTCCTTTTTCTAAAGGTGATTCAATTACATAAGAAATAGTACAATAATTTTCTCCGCCTGCTCCTTCATTGGTATAAGGTGTTCCACTCATGCCCATTTTACTAGTATCATGTGTAGTTAAGTCGGGAGAAATAGTTGTCCATGATTTTCCAAAATCGGTGGTTTTAAATAAAACATTCGCTGCATGATAAAAAACTCCGGTCTCATGAATAGAATGTATAATAGGTGCATTCCAGTTGAATCGATAATTCATATCCTTAGGTTGTAAAGATTGATATTGAACTGGATATTCCATCACACCCACTTGTTCATTGGTTTTAGTATCTAATAAGCTTATTGTTCCTTGATAACTTCCGCCCATAACATATCTTGGATTGTTGGGATCAAAGGCTAAGAAGGCCGATTCACCTCCTGCACTATATGACCAATCACGCTCGCTAATGCCACCCCATGAAGTGGTTTGACTTGCAATTTTTACTGAAGTATTATCCTGTTGTCCTCCATAAATATTATAAGGAAATAAATTATCTGCATTCACTCTGTAAAATTGTGCAGTAGGTTGATTGTCTTGTGAAGACCAAGAAGCACCGCCATTAAAAGAAATGGCCGCACCTCCATCATTAGAGATAATTAAATTTTTATTGTTGCTTGGGTTAATCCATAACTGATGATAGTCGCCATGGGGTGCTCTAAAGTATTGCCAAGTTTTTCCACCATCTGTAGATTTCACGGCAGGTGAATTTAAAACGTAGACTGTATTTTCATCCACTGGATCTGCAAAGGCTTCCACATAATACCAAGCACGTTGTACTAAGCGGTGGTCCTTGCTTATTCTATTCCAATTTTTTCCTGCGTTTTCTGATACAAATAATCCTCCTTGCTCTTTTTGAGAATCGCTCTCTACCACTAAATAAATTTTATTAGAATTCGCTTTAGAAACAGAGACACTCATTTTTCCTAATTCCTTCGGAAGACCTGTTTGAATTTTTTCCCAAGTATCGCCACCATCTAACGATTTATATAAGCCACTTCCTTTTCCACCACTTCTCATTTCCCAAGGTAGTCTTCTATAATCCCACATAGCTGCATATAAAATTCTTGGATTATTCATATCCATACTTAAATCCACACAGCCTGTATTCTCATCTACATATAAAGTTTTGTTCCAAGTTTTTCCGCCATCTGCCGATTTATACACACCTCTATCAGTAGATGCACCATGTATGGCACCTTGTGCACCTATATAAACTAAGTCTGCATTTTTTGGATGAATACGAATGGAGGAAACTTGACGTGTTAATTCAAGTCCCATATTTTTCCAAGTCTTACCTGCATCGGTTGATTTGTAAATACCATCTCCATAAGAACTCATCACACCTCTTGGTGCATGTTCTCCCATACCCACATACACTACATTAATATCAGATTCAGCAACGGCTACTGCACCCACCGATCCTGTTTTAAAAAATCCATCAGAAATATTATTCCAATTGATACCTGCATCTTCTGTTTTCCAAACACCTCCACCTGTGGTGCCCATATAATATACTAGCGGATTTCCTGCCACCCCAGTAGAAGTCACAGAACGGCCACCACGCATGGGACCTACGTTTCTCCATAACAAAGGTTTGTAATAACTAGTTTCATTCACTGGCTTGGCAGTTTCAATTTTTGTCACATCTGTTTTCTTTTGTGCTAAGACAAATAAGGGTAAGCATAAGAAAAATGAAATACGAATAATACGCTGTCTCATAGGATAAATTTTTGGATACTGTTTAATTGGAATTGTAAGGATTAAATTTAATAAAAATAGGCGAGCCCGTCAAAGAGAAAGGAGCTTATTTTAGTTTAATTTAGAATTGCACTAACTTTACTCCATAGCAAATTGATTATCATGGAAACTATAGAAATTTCAGGCATCTTAGGCTTAACAGCCCTTGTACTTTTAACCTTAAATATTCTACTGGGTATTATGCTAAGCACCGCTTATAAGCAATCGGATTATTGGAAAAAGCTACCTGCAAAAATTAAAGCCCTTAAAATAATAGACATACATAATTACACTGCTTATTTTGCTTTAGTCATTGTGTTTTTACATTTCATTATTATTCCATTAGATCCTAGTTCAAAATTTACCTTTACTAATTTACTCTATCCATTAACAGCACCGCATCAACCCCTATTTGTATTACTAGGTGTGCTTTCATTTGTTGCCTTATTACTTGTAATTATTACGACTCAAAAAGTAATTAAAAAGAAATTAGGCACTACTACTTGGAGAAATATTCATGTTATTTCTTATGCCACAGGGCTTTTATTTATTGTACATGGTCTTGTCATGGACCCTTTATTAAAAGACAGGCCCATTGATTTTATTGATCCTGAAAAATTATTAGTAGAAGCTTGTGCACTGCTTTTAGTTTCAGCCTTTGTATTTAGATATAAATACAAAATTTCCAAAAAATAAAATTATTCTAATGGCTTTTTCAAATTGGTCCAGTACTTATTTAGTTATTCTATTTCTAGCATCCACTATTGCAATTTGGGTAAGTGGCATTAAACTGACCAAGGCTATAGACGCTATCACCACTCATTTTGGATTAGGTGAAGCTTTTGGAGGAATGGTTTTTTTAGCCATTATTACCAACCTGCCTGAAATTGCTATTACCACTGTGGCCGCCTCTCATAGAGATTACGATATTGCCATTAGCAATATACTTGGGGGCATTGCCATTCAAACAGTGGTACTTGTTTTAATTGATATTTTTGGTGTGGGCAGATCGGCACCCTTAACCCAAAAAGGACATTCTAAAGTTTTAATTCTAGAGGGTGTGGCTTTAATTTTTATTTTAAGTGTGGTTATTATTGGCGCACAATTTCCAAGCTCTCTTATTTTTTTTAGAACCACTCCCTTTGAATGGATGATAGTACTTATTTGGATAGGCACCATATTTTTAATTTCAAAAATGATTGATAAAAAACAAAAGGTAAAACCTGAGGAAATGATTCATCACATGAGAATGCCAAAATCTACTTTTAAAGGAAGTTTATCGAGCGCTTATATAGTGTTAACTATTGGCGCTATCATTACTTTATTTGCAGGCTGGGCATTAGAAATTACAGGAGAGACTTTGGCAAATCGTTGGAATATTAGTGGTGTTATATTTGGAGGCACTATTCTAGCACTTTGTACAGCGCTTCCAGAAATTTCAACGGGTATTGCTTCTGCAAAAATTCGTGATTACAATATGGCGGTGAGTGATATTTTTGGAGGCAATGCATTTTTACCGGTTTTATTTATAATGGCCTCCATTATTGGAGGAGATGCTATATTACCTAATTTGAAGCCATCCGATATTTATCTAACCAGCCTGGGCATTATTTTAACGGGCATTTATATGGTAGGAATGGTCATACATTCTAAAAAACAAATTTACAGAATGGGGATTGACTCCTTTATTGTCTTAATAGTATACCTAATTGGTATTTGGGGGTTGTTTAAGCTTATCTAGCTTAAACCTTTGTTAGCATTACTGCCTTTTATATAAATTAATATTAAAATCTTATTCCAATTAGTATTTTTACCTATTAAATTTTAACCCATGAAAAATTATTTTCGTTTCATTCTTGTTCTATTAAGTGTAATCATTTTTACGAGTGGCTTAGATGCTCAAAATAAAAGTTTTGC
Source organism: uncultured Bacteroidota bacterium (assembly GCA_903825095.1). Next base: position 14,418 of record CAIJZF010000085.1, read on the forward strand.
AATACATCAAAGCTTTTCCATCAAAAGCGCTGGAGGTTGGGATTATTTAACAGTCTACGGAAATAAATTATATGTTTCTCATGGGACTCAAGTAAATATTTTAGATAAAAATACTGGGGACTCTATTAGTTTTATTCCCAATACAACCGGGGTGCATGGTATTGCTTTTGATCCAATACATCAATTAGGATTCACCAGTAATGGAAGATTAAACAACGTTTTTGCTTTTACTATTGGTACAAATGAAATAAAAGCCACTATTGCTACTGGTGAAAATCCTGATGCGATTATGTATGACCCTTTTTCAAAAACTATTATTACCTGTAATGGAAGAAGCAAGGACCTAAGTTTTATAGACGCCAATACTTTACAAGTAATTGCTACAGTGGCAGTAGGAGGTAAACCAGAAACTGCAGTGTCTAATGAAGCAGGTAAAATATTTGTAAACGTAGAAGACAAAAATGAAATTGTGGTCATTAATGCAACTACACATGAAGTAGAAGCGCATTGGAGTATTGCACCTATTGAATCACCTACCGGACTTGCTATAGATTTAGCTACCAAAAGGTTATTTGCTGGTGGTGAAAAATTATTAGGTGTGATTAATGCAGAAACAGGTAAAATGATTACTACCATTGGCATTGGTGATGGCTGTGATGGTGTTGCTTTTGATAATAAATCTAAATTAATATTTACATCTAATGGAGAAGGTACCATGAGTATTATTAAAGAAGCAGATGCTAATCATTTTAGTGTAGTGGAAAATATTCCAACAGCAAAAGGGGCAAGAACCATTGCCATTGATGAAACTACACATAAAATATATTTACCTACCGCCGATTTTGAACCACTTCCTTCAGATGCAAAACCTAATACAAGACCAAAAATGATTCCAGGTAGCTTTAAAGTTTTAATAGTTACTAAATAATAGTAAAAAAAGGATTTTAAATATAAGGGTAGGAGAAAAAATTATTATATTTAATAGGCCTTATTTTTTAAACCTTAAACGATTTACATATGAACAGCCGACGTATTTTTTTAAGAAATGCAGCACTCACTTCTGGAGCCTTGATGAGTTCTAATTTATTTGCTAGCAGTAGTATTTTTAATACCGATACTTTAAGAGTAGCCACTATTGGCGTGAATGGAATGGGATGGGCCAATACCCTTGGTGCCCTTTCTGTAAAAAATGTAGAAGTAGTGGCCTTATGTGATATTGATGAATCGGTTTTAAATAAAAGAAAGGCTGAATTATTAATTAAACAACCTGGTGTTCCAAAAATTGATACCTATAGTGATTATAGAAAAATTTTAGATAGAAAAGATATTGATATTGTTATTGTAGGTACACCCGATCATTGGCATGCACTACAAATGATTGACGCTTGCGCTGCAGGTAAACATGTTTATGTAGAAAAACCAGCAGGCAATTCTATTGGAGAGTGTAATACCATGATTGCTGCTAAAAATAGATACAACCGTATTGTACAAGTAGGACAATGGCAAAGAAGTCAAAAACATTTTAAAGATGCATTAGATATTGTGCATTCAGGACAACTAGGGAATATTCGTACCACTAAAGTTTGGTGTTATCAAGGTTGGATGCGTCCTCAACCAGTAGTAGCTAATAGCGCAGCCCCTGCAGGTGTTGATTATACCACTTGGTTAGGACCAGCGCCTACACGTGAATTCAATGCAAGCAGGTTTCATTTTCATTTCAGATGGTTCTGGGATTATGCAGGTGGATTGATGACCGATTGGGGTGTGCATTTATTAGACTATGCTATTCAAGGTATGAAAGCAGGTAATCCAAAAAGTGTAAGTGCCCTTGGTGGAAAATTTGCTTACCCAGAATTAGCGGAAGAAACACCAGACACCTTAACTACTTTATATGAATTTGATAATTTTAATTTAGTATGGGATTCTGCCATGGGTATTGACAATGGTTCTTATGGTCGTGACCATGGTATTGCTTTTATTGGAAATAACGGAACACTTATTTTAGATAGAGGTGGTTGGGAAGTAATTGAAGAAAGACAATCAAAAAATAAAGTAGCTATTGCACTTCATAAAAGTGAAGACAATGGTGTGAACTTACATTGGTTAAACTTTACAGATGCGATAAGAAATAATACGCCAGGCAGTTTACATTGTCCTATTGAAGAAGGCGCACATATCGCGACCATTGCACAAATGGGTAATATTGCGTATCGTTCGGGTAAAAAAGTAAACTGGGATGCGAGTAAGAATTTATTTACCGATGATGCGATTAATAAAGAATACTTCACCAAGGCATATCATAATGGATACAGCCTACCGAAAATTTAAAATGATATAGCAACTTTAAAAAAGGTCCCTCGAAATCGAGGGACCTTTTTTGTTAGCAGCTATCAATAACTAACAAATAAAAATAGCTGGTTAAAATTTTATTTCTTTAAGGCTTTAAAATTGCCATTGGGTTGCACAAAGCTTAGAGACAATAAATCTCCTTTATCATTCACTTCAAAATGAACTGCATAGCCTGCTACTTTTTTGAAATCAAATTTATGATTGCCCACAGGAACTAGCTCATATTCTGGTTGCCCTGGCACTAATACATATAATACATTTTCTTTTAAATAAGTTTTAATATCTGCGCCTGCTAAAGAAAAACTACTTACATATTTTTTAAGGTCGTCTGCTGTCAAATCCTTCGTAGCGTTGGATCTTTTAAATTTAATAGGTGTAGGAATAGCTGGCTCAAAATTAAATAAAGAGGCCGATTCTATATCTCCTTTTAAGCCTGTGTTAAATTGAAAGCGTATAGGGCTTTTATCGGCGGTATCAATGCCTTCCTCGGTATTATAAGGTCTGAATATATCATAATGAAATTGCTCCATCCACCAATTTTGATTTTTTAATTTAGCAAACAATGAATCCCCTTTTACAAAAATTTCAAATTTTCCATACGCATCATTGCTATATACACCGGCATATTCACTTAAAACATGTGAAGGCTTGGTATTATTTACTTGATTGCTAGTACTTGCTTTCTCGGCTTCTTTTGCTTTTTCTTTCGCCTTTGCTTTTGCTTTTAACATGTCTGCGTTCCAATCAAAATACTTTAATCCTAATACTCTGTCTGTAATGGTGTTTCTTACAATAGAAGGAACACTAGAACCATTTTGATTCACTAATACTACTATACCAATACTATCGGATGGGAAAAAACTTGTGCTAGCACTAAAGCCATCAATATTTCCACCATGCTCTACTCTATAATGACCTTTATAAGATGCCATCATCCAAGCAAAACCATAAGTACTAAATTGAATATCTGGTTTTTCTGTAGTAGGTGTACCTGGCGCCATTATCATTTGAGAGCTGGTGGCTTCTGCAATATATGAAGCTGGAATAATTTCCATAGTATCTAACTTACCTCCATTAATCCAAACCTTCAACCACTGAGACATATCCATCACGGTGCTATTAATACTTCCTGCAGGGCCCATGCCTGCTATATCATAGTAAGGTGTTTTATGTATAACAGAATCCTTAATAACATTATAGCCTAAAGCGGGTTCTTTATAGTTGGCTAAATCTTTTACGGAGAAATTGGAATTCGTCATGCCAATTTTTGAAAATATTTTAGACTCAACATTGGACTCCCAAGATTTTCCCGTTAATTTTTCGGCTAGTACTCCTTGTAATAAATACATGAAATTATTATACTGCCATATTTGTCTTAGTTCAGCAGAAGGCTCCATGTATTGAATACGCTTTACTAAATTATCTCTTGTATCGGGTGCTATATACCAA
>CAIJZF010000086.1 GCA_903825095.1 uncultured Bacteroidota bacterium
CATAGTTGGTTAGTTTGAATCAGCTTCAAAAATAGGCCTTTAGCTTCTTTTAATGGGATTCTACTAGCTTATTTTTTGCTTAAATGTTTTGGATAGATTATATTTAAATATAATTTATGTGCTATGCAAAAAACTAAATCAGACCTAATACCTTTTATATTAATTACTTGTTTATTTTTTTTATGGGGCTTTGCACATAATTTAGATCCCATTTTAATTCCGCATTTAAAAAAGTCATTCACTTTAACGACCACTCAATCCACCTTGGTGGACTCCTCGGTTTTTGTAGCTTATTTTTTTATGGCCTTGCCTGCAGGCTATATTATGAAAAGATGGGGGTATAAAACAGGTATTATTGCGGGTCTTTTATTATTTGCCATAGGCTCCTTCTTGTTTGTGCCAGCTGCCAACAATCAATCTTATAACTACTTCTTATTTGCTTTATTCGTGATTGCCTGTGGCTTAACAATTTTAGAAACCGCTGCAAACCCTTATGCTTCTTCATTGGGCGACCCTAGTACTTCTACCCAAAGACTGAACCTAGCTCAATCCTTTAACGGTTTGGCTGCAGCACTAGCGCCTGCTATTGGTGCAAGAATTATTTTAACCAAGGGTTATACCGAAGAGCAATTAGGTTCTATGACGGCTGCTGCACAAAAAGCAGCTCTTGCAGCAGAAGCCTATACTGTAAAAACGCCTTATACTATTTTAGGCATTATACTTTTATGTATAGCCTTCTTGTTTTTTAAAATTAAGTTACCCGATATTAGAGAAAAAAATGAATCTACTTCGAATCAAACCATCTTAAAAACATTTAGACATTCCCATTTAACATGGGCAGTCATCGCACAATTTTTTTATGTAGGTGCGCAGGTATGTGTACTTAGTTTATTTATTTTATACGCCACTCAGTCGGCGCAAATTTCAGATATACAAGCAGCCGATTATTTAAGTATGGGAGGCCTTGCTTTTTTAGTAGGCCGTTTTTTAGGTACTGCTTTAATGAAATATTTTACTCCTCGTAATTTATTAACTTCTTTTGCTGTTGTATGTGTGCTATTATGCTTGGTGGCTATTTTTGGAAAAGGAATGATGACTATTTATGCCTTAATAGGCATTTGCTTTTTTATGTCTATTATGTTTCCTACCATTTTTTCATTGGGCATAAAAGAGCTTGGTCCAGATACTGAAATGGCCAGTAGCTTAATAGTTATGTCCATTGTAGGGGGTGCTGTTTTGCCTCGTATTTTTGGATTAATAAGTGATGCAACTGGCAATATACAAATGGGCTATATAGTGCCATTAGTGGCTTTTGCAGTAGTTGCCTATTTTGGATGGAAGGGTAGTGAAATTAAAAAAGCTACTGAATAATTTTATTTTTCTGCATCCAGGTTTTCATGACGCTGGTCCAGACAATTTCACTAGTGGGGTTTTTCATCCCATAGCCATGCGCCCCCTTTTCATATAAATACAATTCGGCCGGCACTTTATGCGCTATTAAATTATCATAATAATGTATGGCGTTGGCAACGGGTACCACATCATCGTCTTTAGAGTGTACTAAAAAAGCAATAGGGGCGTCTTTGGTAATTTGCTTTTCACTACTAAAATAATTAATGGCCTTTTTTGACTTTTCATCATTGGCATTACCAATTAAATTAATTCTTGAACCTTCATGTCCTTCAGGGCCAAAACTAATAACAGGGTAGATAAGAATTTGAAAATCGGGTCTTAATGAAACCTTGGTAGGGTTCTCAATTTTAATATCGTTGTAGTGAGTAGCCAGGCTAGAGGCTAAATGACCGCCTGCTGAAAAGCCCATGATACCAATTTTATTTTTATCAATACCCCAAGTGTCGGCATTGGTTCTTGCTAGTAGTATAGCTTGCTGAGCATCTTGTAAAGGGGCAATGCTTTTATCTATTTGATTCGCATCATTCGGAATTCTATATTTTAAAACAATTGCGTTTACTCCAATACTATTAAAATATTTTGCTACATCGGCGCCCTCATGCCCTGCAGCAAGAATAGTATAGCCTCCACCAGGACAAATAATAACACAAGGTCTTTTAGTATTGTCATTAGCCACTCTAAAATATTGGTAACTAGGTATAGATACTTTTTCAACAATTAAAATACCCGTACTACTAGATTCAGCCTCTTGATTCTTAGACGAGATATTATTCGGAATGGTCTTATATAAAGGCTGGTATTGTGCCAAGGCTGTAGTCATATAAAAAAATGTTATACAGATAAGTAATCCAATTTTAGTTAATACTTTATTTTGAATCATAGAATTATTATTAAAATATTTATTTTGATCCTTGAATTAAGAGGGTATAAAAATTAATACATTTTTGAAAATCACTCACTAATAGTCTTTCATCAATACCATGGTATCCTTTTGCATTGGTAATAGGTGTAAAATTTATAACCCCATCACTAATTTCTCTGTAATTTCTGGAATCGGTGGCACCTACCATGAGCATGGGAGCTACAATAACATCATCCACAATAGCATTAATGGCTTGCTCTACTCTTTTAAAGGCCTTACTATTAATATCGGTAGTAGGAGAAGGGAGGGTGCTATAATTATTATAATAAGTAATTTTAATATTTGTATCATTGATAGCCTTTTCTACAAAATTGTAAACATCTTGTTGTGTCTCCCCTGGTAAAATTCTACTATTTATATAGGCTGTGGCAAAAGTAGGAATTACATTATCTCTCACACCGCTATTAAATATGGTAGGCACTATAGTAGTTCTTACTAAAGCGTTTGAACTAGGAGACTCCGATAAATTATTAATGACTTTCTTTTCAAATAACCACATATTAGAAAGCATCATTTTTTTCCAAAAGTTATCTGTGTATCCACTTACTCTTTCTAGGTAGGCTTTAATGGGAGGAATAATTTTAGCAGGCATTTGATTTTCTCTAACCTTGTATAATCCCTTACTTAAAATATCAATAGCTGTTCTTTGTCCCGGAATAGAGGAGTGACCTCCTGCTATTTGCGCAGTCAAAATTAAAGTCACATATCCTTTTTCTCCAACGCCAATAGAAGCGATAGGTCTTTTCACATCTTTCATATCCTCTGTTGAAATTTCCCCACCTTCATCTACTACTATATCAAATCTTTTATTGAGCGATTTAAAATATTTAACAACTGCAGTAGCTCCTCTGCCACTCGATTCTTCATCCGCACCAAAGCATAGTAAAATAGTTTGCTTTGGTTGAAAGCCCTTAGCTAACTGCGCTTCAGCTGCTTCTAGAATACTAATCATACTCGATTTATCATCCAGTACACCTCTTCCCCATATATAACCTTCTTTCACTTCACCCCCATAAGGTACCGCATGCCATAATTTAACAGCGGAAGCTTCTACAGGAACCACATCATAATGTGCCATTAAAACCATAGGAAGTAAACTAGTATCGGTTCCCTTCCACTCGTAGATATAATTAAAACTATCAATGATGGTTCTTGGTAAATTTTTATGAATTAATGGATATGATTTTTCCATGAATTTTCTATAGGCAAGGAAAGTAGCTGTATCAAATTGATAGGCATCGTTAGGCGTTTCAGTTGGAAGCTGAATGGCCTCAGACATATGCGCAACGGCACTCGTAGGAACCGCCTCTAAGGCAGCACTTTTTTGATGTGCGCCAGGGCTATTGGTGAATGTTTTGACAAGTACAATGCTTAGCATTATAAGTAGTCCTATGCCCAAGATGCCTAATAGCTTTTTCATATAAATACAGTTTTATTATATACTGTAATATACGAAAACTAGGCTATAAAATAAAAGCACCCCTAATTTAATAGAGGTGCTTTTATATATTATTTTACTATTTTAATGCTGTGAA
>CAIJZF010000087.1 GCA_903825095.1 uncultured Bacteroidota bacterium
GGGCGAACTATTATATGCATGTCAAGAAAACAGATTAATAAACTACAAAGGATTTGGTGCGAAGACACAACAAAATATTCAAGAGTCATTAGAATATTATTTACAACATCAAGGAAGTTTTTTATATGAACAAGTTGAAACACTTGCACATAATTTGCAAACTATATTGAATGAGAAATTTCCAAAGAACGAACATATTATTTCTGGTCACTTTAAAAGACAAATGGAGACCATCGATTTTTTAGATATTGTCTCTACCCTTTCAGAAAATAAATTAATAGACTGGTTAACAGAAAAAGAATTTACGATTACAAAATCAGATGAATTTTTAAGTAGTAAAGGAGTAGATAATTTTGAAATTAGGTGGCATTTAACTAGCCCCGATAATTTCCATTGGACCGATTTTTCCCTTGCCTGCTCCCCCGATTTTCTTAAAAAATGGGTCGAAAACCCCCTTTTTGAAAAAAAATTTAAATTTATTTCTGAGGCAGCTATTTTCGAGCAATTAGGCATTCCATTCATACCCGCCCCCCAAAGAGAAGACCCCGCTATTTTATCCAGCCTTCTATCCAATAAAAAAAGTCTTGCCCGCAGTATTCAGGTGGAAGATATTAAGGGTATCATACATTCTCATAGCACTTGGAGCGATGGCATTCATACCATTGAGCAAATGGCGAAGGCCGCTAAAGAAGCAGGCTATGAATATTTAGTTATTAGCGACCACTCAAAATCGGCCTTCTATGCCAATGGCTTGCAAGCCGATCGTATTTTGAATCAACATAAAGAAATTGATGCCCTAAATAAAAAGCTGGCCCCCTTTGTTATTTTTAAAAGTATTGAGTCGGATATTTTAAATGATGGCAGCTTGGATTACCCAGATGAAATATTAGAAAGCTTCGATATTGTCATTGCCTCAATCCATTCTAATTTAAAAATGACGGAAGAAAAAGCCATGATGCGATTACTGAACGCTATTAATAACCCCTATACAAGTATATTGGGTCATCCTACGGGCCGATTACTTTTAAGTAGAAAAGGATATCCCGTTAATCATGCAGCCATAATAGAAGCCTGCGCCGATAATAATGTAGTAATAGAATTAAATGCCCACCCCCGCCGTCTAGATATGGATTGGCGTTATATAGCAGAAGCTGTCCAAAAAGAAGTACTTATATCTATTAATCCGGATGCGCATGCGGTGGAAGGATTTGAAGATTGTAAATATGGAGTTCTAGTTGCTCAAAAAGCAGGGCTTACTGCTGCACAAAATTTAAGTAGTTTTTCTTTACAAGAAATGATGGAATTTGTAGCCTTTCAACAGGCTAAGAGAAACTAGTTAAAGCTACTAGTTTGAATATTAAGGTTGAATACTAGCATTTAAAACTAGGACGCGCATTTAACATACACGAAATAGTCCCCAGGCATAAGCTCGAAGCTTTCCTGTTTATTAAAGGAGTAGCTCAACCCCGAGAAGGCATTTAAAAACGACCCCTTTAAATAGTCATGTTCCAATGCTACTTTTTGTATTTGATGGGAAAAATTAAGCACGACTAGTATGATTTGTTTTTCAGCATTTTTTTCAGGCTGCTGATCATACCTTAAAAAAGCCATTACTTGGTTATTCGAGCTGGGTAAATTAAAACTATCCCCTTCTATAATACATGCGTAGTTTTTTCTTAACTCAATAAGTGTTTTATAGAAAGCCCCTAATTGAGGTTGGTTCGTCCATTCAATTTTATCTTTATCAAAGAAGGCTAATCTTTTATGGTTGGGCAATTCCTGTCCACTATAGATTAAGGGAATACCCTTCCACATAAATGTAAATACGGCCCAGGCCTTTGCAGCTATTCCATATTTTTCATACTCTGTTCCATTCCAAGTATTCTCATCATGATTAGAAGTGAAAAATAATTTATAGGCCCCCTGGGGGTACTGTGCATAGTCATGAAGTATATTATATATTTCATTCACCCCCGACTGCTCATTTACCAATTTAGTTGTTGCATGCATCCATGACCATGCATAACTTGCATCAAATACCGAATGATAGGCGACATCCTCGCATTCTGCTAACCAAAATAAAGGTTTAATGGTCTCGCAGGCTTTTCTTGCAGTCATCCAAAAATCAAGTGGCACTAGATGTGCCATATCAGATCTAAAACCATCTATATTAAAAGTACGCACCCAATACTGCATGGCGCCAATTAATGCTGCGCGCATGTCTTGGTTTTCAAAATTTAAATCCACTACATCCTCCCAACCATTTCTTTCTGTAAAGTTTCCATCTTTGTCTTGACTAAACCAATTAGGATGTTCATCCATCCATTCATGTTCTCTTCCTGAATGATTGGCCACCCAATCAATCATCACTTTCATCTCATGTTTATGGGCTAATTGAATCAGGGAAAGAAAATCTTGTTCTGTTCCAAACTCAGCATTCAATTTCGTATAACTACTACATGCATAATAGCTGCCTAAACTACCCTTGCGCCCTTTTTCACTAATGGGTGTTACAGGCATGAACCATAAAACTTCAACCCCCATTTCTTTTAATCTTGGAATATGCGATTCGAATGCTTTAAAAGTTCCGGCTTCCGTATACTGTCTAAGATTAACTTCATAAATAGTTTTATCCTTAATCCAATCTACCGTTTTAAAACTTGCATCCATTTAATTTCAATTTTTAAACCATTTTTTATTAACTTGGCCAACACATGAGTAACACTAAGCCAGCTTTAGAGCGCAAATTAAGTCTTTTACACGCAACGGCCATCAACATGATTGATATGGTGGGCATTGGTCCCTTTGTGGTCTTAAGTGTGGTAGCCCAAATTATGGGAGGCCCTTATTTTTTATATGCATGGATAGCTGGTGCCCTACTTTCTTATTTAGATGCCATGGTATGGAGTCAATTAGGTGCGGCTTTACCAAGAGCAGGGGGAAGTTTTCATTTTTTAAAGGAAGGTTTTGGAGAAAAAGCTGGATCACTGATGAGCTTTTTATTTGTTTGGCAAACCATGATTCAAGCGCCCCTCGTGATTGCTTCTGCGGCCATTGGATTTTCACAGTATGCCAATTATTTTTTTCATTTAAGCTTTATACAAGAAAAAGCAGTGAGTGGACTAGTGGTTATACTCGTTATATTATTACTGTACCGAAAAATTGAATCTATCGGAAAAATTTCCGTGTTTTTATGGGTAGGTGTATTGGGTACCATGGGTTGGATTATTTTTGGAGGTGTGGCGCATGGCAATTTTCTAGAACCCATCAAACATGTAAACGATGGCTTTACCCTGCAGCATGGTTTTGTGGCAGCCCTGGGATTTGCCAGTGTAAAAACTATTTATAGTTATTTAGGTTATTATAATGTTTGTCATTTAGGAGGGGAAATAAAAAACCCAAGTAGGAATATTCCAAGAAGCATGTTTATTTCAATTACGGGTATTGCTATTTTATATTTAGCCATGAATGTAAGTGTTGCCAGTGTGCTACCCTTTCAAACTATTGTGAATAGTAAATTTGTAGTGAGCGATTATATACAAGCGTTGTATGGCCCCACTGCAGGTGCCTTTGCTACTGTACTCATATTAATGGTGGCTTTCGCTTCTTTATTTTCTGCCACTTTGGGCTATAGCAGAATTCCTTATGCAGCAGCACAGGACAGGTCCTTCTTTCCTTTTTTTAAAGAACTACATCCTAGATTACATTTCCCGCACCGCTCCTTATTAGTACTAGGAGGCATTGCCTTTGTGTTTAGTTTATTATTCAGACTGAA
>CAIJZF010000088.1 GCA_903825095.1 uncultured Bacteroidota bacterium
AAAAAGCAGCTACTTAGTAAAGCAACTGCTAGTTTAGTATTTTTATATAATAAAGTATTAATCATATTTGCGTTTATTAAACCAAACATCGCTTAAGCTATAGCCTAAAGTAAATTGTACAAAGTTTTCTTTGTAATCATTGACTCCAGAGCCTCTTTGGCCTACTTGCAATGCTAAATTTAGTAAAGTAAATTGGTAATCGTATGAACGATATTTTCTAATAGGCAGACCTAATCCCATGGTCAAAGCAGATATTTTTAAGCCTTTATTATCTATGTTTAAATAGTCTGTACCTGTATAAAATCCTGCTCTGTAAGTCACTGTAGACCAATAACTTTCATAGTTGAAAGCATTAGGACAAAACTGCGCACCTACACGAAGCATGGAAGAATTAGAAAGCACATCTGTTTGTCCATAAAAACTATACTTGTCTTTCCAAGCAGCGCTGTTATATTCAATACCTATTACCCACTGGTCATAATTTCCTCGGGTATCATACTGCTTTTTATGCAAGGCTAAACCAAAAGTATACTTTGCAGGTATAACCACATTGCCTTTTACATTTCTAATAGAGATGGCAGTATCTAAAGGTGTAGAAGTACTAGCTGTAAAACTACCGGTTGAACGTACTAAATCTTGTTTGCCTTTCATTGTTTGATCTAAACTAGCAGTAGCGCCATAGCTTAATGAGTATTCTGTTTTTTGAACCCCTTTCCCTTTTTGTATCTTATAAATAGGGAATTCTCCTAGCAAGCCCCATTGAAAAAAGACGCCTCCGAAAACGGTATTGGTATTGGAAGTAGATTGGAAAAAATAATTTGAATCGGTACTGTTTTGAAATGATTTTATATTTTCAATTTTTTTACGCCCTAAATTATAACCCGTATTGACTCCTATGCTTAAGTATTTCCAAGATTTGCCAAAACCTAAAAACACTTGGTTCAATCCACCTTGTCCGGTATAATTATTAAAAATGGTATCGCCAGAAGAAATTCTTTTTGTTTCGCTCACTGCGTAATTTATTTGAGAGACAGGTCTTAAGCCGAAAGCCATTCCTGTTTTTTTATTTTTATCTATGGGCAAACCCACTACAATATAATTAGGACTTAAGTAAGTAGATTGTTCTCTTCCAGTAGGTGCAGATAATTTCTTTAAAGTATTGTTATTGAAATTCATTCCTAAATCAAAAGTGGTCATATAAATAGTACCGTAAGAAGCAGGGTTGTTAAAATTGACACTTTGCCCAAAGCTTCCATTCATAGAAGAAGTGTAAGCGGCAGAAAAACCACCCAATGCCTGACTGGTTGTATTTTGTCCGTTCACGACTTCAGTGCCTAATCCATACCTAGAAAATGGGGAATTGATTTGAGCCTTAGTTGGGGTAATAAAACAAACTAAACCTAGAAAGGGGGTTAACCTAATTATTTTTTTCGCAAATAGCATACAGTCCTTTATATATTAAATTTTGGTCGGCAAATATCCTCTTTTTTAAATGAGGCACAAAATAAGAAATGTCGCCACCGGTTAATAGCACGTTAAATTTGCC
>CAIJZF010000089.1 GCA_903825095.1 uncultured Bacteroidota bacterium
GGCTAAAACAAGCGCAGATAAATTAGAAATGGTAGGAGAAAAAGTAGATTTAAATAGTATTAAAAATACCATTCAAAATGATATGGAAGGCTTTAGTAAAAGAGCACAATCTTGGGGCAGTGATTTATACAATAGAAATAAGGGAACGAATAATTCGAATGAAGCGAATAAATCTAACAATGAGGGGACAGGAACAACCAATAATCAAGATGCTTATAGCTCTACAGAAAAAAGAAAAGGATTATTGTATTACATAGGTAGAGTTATTACTTTATGTATTAAGGGCTTCGTTTATTTTATATTATCTATTGTAGGCATCTCCTTATTAGCAGCTTTATTTGGAATAGGCGCTGCAGCTACTGCCTTATTGCCTTTAAAAAAATTCTTAATAGAAGATGGTGCGCAAACTTGGTCTGTTATTGGAGCCATTCTACTTTTTGTATGGGTGCCAATTATAGGAATAGTTACTGCTGTAATTAGAAAAATTGCAGGATTTAAAAAAGCAAATGTATGGGTGAGATCTAGCTTCTGGGCCTTATGGATTGTAGGTTGGGTAATGCTTTTCTATTTTGGTAGCAGTTTGGGTAATAGTTTTTCAAGACATAATTTACCTGCAGAACAAAGTATTGCTTTAACCAATCCCAAAATTGATTATCTAGAAATTACGGCTGCACCTAAAATGAAATATTATGAAAATCATTGGTATCAATTTGAAGATTTTCAAGGTTTCTCTGATGAAGACACAGTATATGTAAGAAATTTACGCATTAGAATTGTACAATCTAAAACAGATAGTTTTCAAGTGAAAATTGTGAAGCTAAGTAATGGTAAGACGGTTCAAAATGCCAATGAGCTTGCGAATAAAATAAACTTTGAGCTTACACAACAAGATAGTCTCTTATATTTAGACAGAGGTATTGGTATTAATAAAATAGACAAGTTCAGAAACCAGCATATTATTATGACTATTGCGGTACCTATTGGCAAGCGTATCAAAATTACCAATAAAGGTTGGTCGCAAACCAATATAAATATTAATGGAAGAGGCATGAGAATGGGTACCATTGACCGTATCACTAATGATGAAAATTGGTATGATGAATGGAATGAACCTTGGGACAATGAATCTTATCAATTTGAAAAAGGCGTAGAATATAAAATGACCAAAACAGGATTGGAAAATTTAAGCCCAATGGATGCTGATGACCGTTCTGATGATATTAAAAAAATGGATGATGAAAAATTAGATAAAGAAATTCAATTACAAAAATTGAAAGAAGAAAGAGAGGCCATTAAAAATGATATTAAGAAATTAAAAGAAGAGGAACTACAGAAAGAAAAAATTAAAACGGAAAAAGTAAGCATTTCTGGAAAAGATAAGGTGGGCAATTCTAATTTTGATAATATCAATAAAATAGGCAAGGCAGCTGGTAAATTATCCGACTTACAGTGGGTATTAGACAGATTCACGCATTAGGCTTTCCTTTCAGTTTCTTTTTTGATTATATTTGAGAAAATTTAATTGAAATGAGCGAAGCCTTAAATACTCCCTTTACACAAAAACATATTGCACTAGGCGCTAAAATGGCGCCTTTTGCTGGTTATAATATGCCTATAAGCTATACTGGTATTAATCTAGAGCATGCTGCTGTAAGAAATCATGCGGGTGTATTTGATGTAAGCCATATGGGTGAGTTTATATTAAGAGGCCCCGATGCCTTGGATTTAATTCAACGCGTTACCACCAACGATGCTTCTGTTTTAGAAGATGGCAAGGCGCAGTATAGTTGCTTGCCGAACACTACAGGCGGTATTGTAGATGATTTATTAGTGTATTGTGTAGAGAAGAATAAGGTATATATGTTAGTAGTGAACGCTTCTAATATTGAAAAAGATTGGAACTGGATTTGTAGTTATAATACCAAAGGAGTAGAGATGCATAATATAAGTGCAAAGACTGCACTACTAGCGGTGCAAGGTCCGAAGGCTGCAAAAATTATTCAGACTTTAACTAGTATGGATGTATTAAATATGCCTTATTATAGTTTTGCTAAAGGAGAAATGTTGGGCATTGATAATGTACTTATTAGTGCTACTGGTTATACAGGTGCAGGTGGGGTGGAGATTTATTTTGAAGATATAAATGACAACGCCAATAAAATTTGGGACGCTATATTTGAAGCAGGTGCTGCCGATGGTATTCAGCCCATTGGTTTAGGCGCCCGCGATACCCTTCGTTTAGAAATGGGTTTTTGTTTATACGGAAATGATATTGATGATACCACTAGTCCTATGGAAGCGGGTTTGGGATGGATTACCAAATTCACCAAAGATTTTACGAATAAAGAAAGCTTGCTTGCACAAAAAACAAATGGGGTTTCCAAAAAATTAGTCGGCTTTGAAATGATTGATAGAGGTATACCTAGACATTATTATGAAATTAAAGATGCAGCAGGTAAACTAATTGGTTCAGTAACTTCAGGCACGCAGGCGCCTAGTTTAGGCAAGGCCATTGGTATGGGCTATGTAGCTACTGAGTTTTCTAAAGCAGGTACTGAAATTTATATTGATATTAGAAATATTTTAGTAAAAGCACAGGTGGTGAAGTTTCCTTTTAAGTAAGATTTGCGTTCGTTATTGATCTTATAATTATTTACATTTATTTATACCCTTTTTCATTGGGGTAAATACTGTGTTTTTGTTTTCTTACTATTTGCAATTTTGTGTCTTAACAAATTAATTAGTATGAAAGCAATTAAAAACAAAGTCCAACTCATTGGCCATTTAGGAGCCGATCCAGAATTTAAAATTTTAAAGGAAAGCCAGTTAGCGAATATGCGTTTGGCAGTGAATGACCGTTACAAAAATGCCAAAGGAGAATGGGTGGATGAAACGCAGTGGTTTAGTTTAGTAGCCTGGTCAAAGCTGGCCATATTTGCGGAAAAATATTTACTCAAAGGCAGTGAAATTGCGGTAGAAGGGCGTCTTCTTACAAAGGCTTATACCGACAAAAATGCTATCAAAAGAGTAAGTACCGATATTATTGTTTCAGATATTCTGATCTTATCTAAAAAGAATGCGGTAGCCAAAGAATTAGTTTAATAAAAAATGAAGGTTTTGTATATTTGTGCATTATGACAACTGCAGCAAAGACAAAACCTTCTTTACATACCGTTTTAACTCCTCAGCTTTTAGACTTATATGATTTAAAAGATAGCATCGTTGTTATCATAGATGTTTTTAGAGCTACTTCTACCATGGCCACTGCCTTGTATAATGGAGCGAGTAAAATTATTCCGGTAGATACGCCCGAACTTTGTATTGAAGTAGGCAAACAAACAGGGGGTGTGACAGCGGGTGAAAGAGATGGAAAAATTATTCCAGGTTTGTCTTATGGAAATTCTCCTTCAGAATATCCAAGAGATTTTATTGAAAATAAAATTTTAGTCATTACGACCACCAATGGAACTAAATTATTACATCTTGCCTTAAAGCAAGGCGCGAAAGATATTATTACAGGGTCCTTCCCTAACTTATCAAAAGTGGTAGAATACTTAAAAGAACAAAATGCTCCTGTGATACTAGGATGTTCTGGTTGGAAGAACCGATTTAATATTGAAGATGTCTTATTTGCAGGAGCCGTGATTGAAGAAATTAAAGATTCATTTGAAATTCATTGCGATAGTAGCTTTATGGCGAACCAATTATACAATCAACAAAAAAATAATTTGTCTACTTATATTAAAACGGTCACCCATTGGCACCGATTGGCGGCTTATGGTTTAGAAGAGGACATGTTGTATTGTATTTCCAAGGATACAGCCCCTTCCTTGCCTATTTTCAAGGACGGAGCGCTTATAAATAGGGGATAGTCGCCCTATTTTCCCATTCATTATAATAAGACTTCCATATTAGCTAGCAAAGCCTTACATTTGCAAATTGCCCTTTTTTAAGGGCTTTTTGTACCATTATGGCATTACCCTATTTAGTAAAACACATTTATAGCTACGGCACTGAAGAAGTGATACGTAGAGGCAAGAAAATTTTTGCGCTCAAAAATATTGAGTTGGCAAAATTCGATCCTTTAATTGGAAGTATTCATTGCCGCGTCAAAGATGATGGCTATAGTACTTATTATAAAGTCACTATTGAAAATTTTAAAAGTGCCGCTACTTTATCATTGCGTTGTGGCTGTCCTTATAATTTATCAGAAGTATGCCGACATAAAGCAGCCGCCTTATTCTATATCCAAGATTTACTAGACAAGAATTTATTGGATTATAAGCCTGCTTCTTATAAAACTACCCATACACAATTAAGAACTAAGACCTTAGATTTAAAAATGATTCGAATGCTTTGTTCAAAAGCCATATTTGAAAA
This sequence comes from uncultured Bacteroidota bacterium, assembly GCA_903825095.1. The sequence continues at coordinate 4,381 of CAIJZF010000089.1, forward strand.
GGCGGAACAAACATTGAAATCGGTTAGGCCCCATATTATTGAAAGTGAAAATGAAAAAGTAGTTGCAGAGATAGACGAGAAAGGAAAAACCTATCATGTTATTATTCAAAAAAATGATGAACGTTTTTTTGACACTTCTTGCGATTGTTTATCAGAAACTGAATACCCGCTCTGTGTGCATAAAGCCATGCTGCTACTGCAATTATTTTTACTAAAGGGAGCGGACTATTTTGAGACCATTCGTAACTGGGATAGAGAAAAAAATAAATTACTGGCTTTATACGGCTATACCTTAGATGATTATATTGAAGATAAGTTTGAATTTATTTATCATGATGGAAAACCATTTTTGAAAGTATTAGACGAAAAAATTCAAAAAGTCAATGGTGCTAAATCTATCACTTTAAATAGACCAAGGTCCAATGATTGGGATATAGAAGAGCAAGATAGTGCAGAGAATGAAGAAGCTATTATTAAAGACAGGTTTGGTATTGTAATGCAGCACCAGCCTACAGTGTATCCTTATATTTCATTTAACGTTGTAAAAGGAGAAGTGAATGAAGAAGGCACTTCATTTATAGGCAAAGTAGAAAAAATTGACCTTGTTAAATTTATCACACCTAATTTAATTAAGGAAGAGGATAAAATATTATTGCAACTCGTAAAAAAATTACAACCTGCAGAACTTTCTAAATTTTTAAATAAGAATTCTCCCTTCCAAGGCTTATGGGATAACATAGTGCATACCGATGAAGAAAATTTACCCGATGAGACCAAGGAGCTGATGCAAGAATACCTGCATCCTAAAATAGAAAAAGTATGGAGAGATTTATCGGAGCATCCTTTTAGCTTTTACTTACCGCATAATAAACCCTTTACTACGGCCAATATGCAAAAGGCAGAATTAGTTTTTAATACCATTCAGCCAGGCTTTAGGGTAGAAAAGGAAGATGATAGATATATTGTGTATGCGCATGTAAGTTTACCTGAAGGAAAAATTCCTCTTGAAGATAACCACGCGAAGTCTAATTATATATTTCAATACCATCATCAGTTTTTTGTATGGAAACAAAGAGCCGATTTATTATGGGTAGAAAAATTTATGCCAGCGGGCTTTCATGAAATTACACTAGACAAATGGCCAAATTATTTACAAAGTACTTTACTTCCACTTTCTAAACAGTATCAGGTATCATTAGACAATGTTACACAGGAGAAAATGAAAGGGGTTAAGCCGCAACTTCAAATTTTATTAAAAGAAAACGGAGACTACTTATTCTTTGAACCCTTATTTGCTTATAAAGATATTGTTGTTACTAAGGAAGATGGTCCTTCAGTTATTCAACAAGTAGGGGACAAGATTGTAATACTTGAAAGAGACCTTGCAGCAGAGAGGCAATTAATGAATATCATTGAGCAATTGCATTCTGGCTTTATTCGTCCTAACGAGGGCAATGTACTTGCTTTAAAAGGCGCTGAAGTATTAAAAAATAATTGGTTCTTCTTATTTATAGATACCCTAAGAGAAAAACAAATTCCTTTATTTGGAACGGAATACTTAAAACAATTTAAGTATAATACGGCGAAGCCTTCTACGCGTTTATATATTAGTAGCAATACCGATTGGTTCGATGCGAAGGTGGAGATTTCTTTCGGAGAACAAAAAGTATCTATACAAGATATTAAAACCATGTTGTCAAACAAACAACAATTTGTGCCTTTGAAAGATGGTAGTTTAGGGGTACTTCCAGAAAAATGGTTGAATAAATATTCTTTATTATTTAAAGTAGGAGAGGGTAAGGCGGATACACTTAAATTAAGTAAGTATCACTTCTCTATATTAGATGAATTGTATCAACAAAGAGACGAAGAAGAACTTATTTTCCAATTAGAAGGTAAGTACGAAAAAATTAGAGAACGTTATGCTATAGCAGACGTCACACCACCTTCACATTTAATGCCTATTTTAAGACCTTATCAAATAAGTGGCTTTCAGTGGTTAAATTATTTGCACGATGTACAGTGGGGTGGAATCTTAGCCGATGATATGGGACTAGGTAAAACCATTCAAACCTTATCTTTCTTACAGCATTTAAAAGAAAAGAACGGCAAGTTAGTAGCCTTAGTGGTTTGTCCAACTACGCTACTATTTAACTGGCAGAACGAATTAAAAAAATTCACCCCTAGTTTAACTTATCACATTCATCATGGGGGCACTAGAAAGAAGGCATTATTTCATGATGATAAAATTGAAGTCATCATTACCACCTATGGTACTTTAAGAAGTGATATTAAAATGTTTGTGGAAGTAGATTTTGATTATGTGATATTAGATGAAAGCCAGGCTATTAAAAATCCGGCTTCTAAAGTAACGAAGGCTGCTTGTTTATTAAAAGCGACTAATAAATTATGTTTAAGTGGTACGCCATTACAAAACAATACATTTGATATTTATGCACAGATGAATTTCTTGAACCCAGGTATGCTGGGTACTGTGGAATACTTCAAGCATAATTTCTCTATGCCTATTGATAAATTCGATGAGCAGGAGCAGAAAGAACATTTAAGAAAATTTGTATTCCCTTTTATATTAAGAAGAACCAAGGAACAAGTAGCCAAGGACTTGCCAGAAAAACAAGAAATGGTATTGTATTGTGAAATGGGGGATGCACAAAGAAAAATTTACGAAGCCTATAGAAACGACTACCGTGATAAACTCATTGGTATGGTAGAAGAAAAAGGTATTCAGAAATCACAACTTTCTATTTTACAAGGTTTAATGAAGCTTAGACAAATTTGTGATAGCCCTGCTATATTAAAAGATGAAGCTTATCCGAATGAATCGGTAAAATTAGAAGAGTTAACCCGTGAAATAGCTGAAAACATTGGTGGTCACAAGGCCTTGGTGTTCTCGCAATTTTTAGGCATGCTTGCTTTAATTAAAGAGCAGTTGAAAAAATTAGGTATTGACCACGAGTATTTTGATGGTAGTAGTACCATTCAAGAAAGAGAGCGTGCCATTGAGCGTTTCCAAAACGATGATAATTGTAGAGTGTTCTTGATTTCTTTAAAAGCGGGTGGAGTAGGTTTAAATTTAACGGCCGCCGATTATGTATATATAGTGGATCCTTGGTGGAACCCTGCGGTAGAGCAACAAGCCATTGATAGAACGCATCGTATTGGGCAAACAAAAAATATATTCGCGTATCGTATGATATGTAACGATACGGTAGAGGATAAAATATTAAAATTACAAGAGAGAAAAAGATCTTTAGCTAAAGAATTAATTTCCGACGAAGTTGGATTTGTAAAATCTTTAACCAAAGATGATATTGCTTATCTATTCAGCTAGTAAGCTAGTAATTATAGAAAGAAATTATCTATTTCTTTTGCTAACTATTTTCTTACCTATTTTGTTGATCAAAAATTATTTAAGTTCTGCTGCAGCTATATTTGCTTTTGGATTTTTTAAAAATTCATTCTTACATTCTGTAGAACAAAATCCTAAAACCAGTTTTTCGTAATGTGCTGTATCACTAATGCCTGCAGTTACTGGCATGCCACAACTAGGGTCTTTTTTATTATTCACTAATTCGACTGCATACGTTTTTTCTAAAGTAGTATCCATGGCGGCTACTTGATTGGTATCTGCACTATTTGTATTGGCTTTATCATTTGATTGACCACATGATAAAAGCATTAAAGAGGCCATTACTAAACTTGTTCCAATTTGAATTTTCATAAAGATATTTTTACTTGTATTTCATTCAAAATTACTAAGGAATCGGGCTATTAAAAAACTAACACTCATTCTTATTTAAGCCATTCATCTCCCAACTAGGCCTTGAAAGGTAAATTTTAGGCCTCATGGAGGCAGATTGTCTATTTTATTATCTATTTTTACGCTCTCAATCCTATACAAAAGGATACAATACATGAAACAGGAACAAATACATATTTTATTGACTAGTGCTTTAAATGCACCAGTTCCTGTATTGAATGGACCGAGCCGACGTGGATTCTGATAGGACGAGCAATTGGCAGTTGCCCCTATCAGTGGAAAAACCCCAATAAAGAATTCAATTTACGCCAGCATTCTACTTTCCTAAATTTTAAAGCTAATTGGAACAGAAAATAATAGTACGTGTTGCCCATAGTGGCGATGCATCTTTTGCAAATGCCATTACAGATGAAATGGCATCTTCGGCTAAAGCACGTGGTACGGGTATCGCTAAACGTAGTCCTGACTATGTGGCTGCAAAAATTAACGAAGGTAAATCCGTGATTGCCTATACCGAAGAGGGAACCTGGGTAGGCTTTTGTTATATCGAGGCTTGGCAGCATGGACAGTTTGTTGCCAATAGTGGTTTAATTGTAGCCCCTGCTTTTCGTAAAACAGGGATTGCTAAAAAAATTAAGCAAAC
>CAIJZF010000090.1 GCA_903825095.1 uncultured Bacteroidota bacterium
AATTGGTTATTACGAATATTTTCAGTTATTGGATTAATCACACTCGCATCTGGATTTTTATTATTTGGATTAACTCAAAAATTGCCCAGGAAACATAGCAGTTGATTTATCGATTTTTCCGGCCAGGTTCCGGGCCAGGTTTTCACTGAAAAAGGGTTAAAAGAGGTGAATTATGAGAAATATAAATCTGTTTCATTCTTGTATCCTATTGATTATCAACAAAAGAAAAGTTATGGAATACCTCCAGAAACCCTCATAATCAGGTGGTCCACAGTTCAAGTCTGTGTGGGCCCACCCAATAATATCAAGGGTTTCAGTGTTTATTCACTGGGACCTTTTTTTATGATTTGCATACAATTTGCACCTGAAAACATTTTATAACATTACTTCCCATTAGGATTCCATTTACGATGTCAATTATGGTAGTTTAACTATGTATTCCCATTTTTAAAAGATGCCAAATCGGATATTTACGGATAAATACGGATATATATCAAAATTCGCATTTTTTGACACCTATTTACTAAACATATGTCAATAATCGCATTTTTTGACTTATATTTGACCTAAATATTTCAAAATGATACCTTTATTGCCCTTACAAATTGAGTTTGAAACCAAGGCTGTTTTGAAAAAATTAACAGCGGCGCATAAACAATTGGCCGAGTTTAAGGGGGCGATAAAGAGCATTCCAAATCAAAACATTCTTTTAGAAACACTTACATTAAGAGAAGCTAAGGAAAGCTCTGCAATTGAAAATATTATTAGCACTTTTGCCGAAGTGTATCAAAGTAGTGTCTATTCCAATCTATTTGCGACACCAGCAGCAAAAGAAGTGCATTTATATGCTGAAGCCTTAAAGCAAGGTTTTGGATTAATTCAAACTAGTGGCTTGCTTACTAATAATCATATACTAGAAATTCAATCAGTCATAGAACAAAATAATGCAGGATTTAGAAAGTTACCAGGTACAAAATTATTAAATGATAAAACCGGGGAACTAGTATATATGCCCCCACAAGATGCCATAGAAATTGAAAATCTAATGTCAAATTTAGAAGCATTTATAAATAATGATGAGTTAATGGATATTGACCCATTAATAAAAATGGCAATTATACATCATCAATTTGAAACAATACATCCATTTTATGACGGGAACGGTCGTACAGGTCGTATCATTAATATTTTATACCTTATTAATAAAAAATTATTAGACTTGCCAGTCCTTTACCTAAGTAGGTATATTATTAGTAGAAAAAATGAATACTACAAACACTTACAACAAGTTCGTGAAACAGGAGAATGGGAGTCATGGATACTATTTATTTTAGATGGAGTTGAATCAACTGCAAAAGAAGGAATTATATTAATTAATGGGATTCAAAAAGAAATGCAAAAATATAAACAAGCATTAAAATCAAAACTACCAAAATTATATAGCCAAGATTTGTTAAATAATTTATTTAAATACCCATACACTAAAATTGAATTTATAGAAAGAGATTTAGGTGTAAGCAGAAGTACAGCTATTAGATATCTGGAAGAACTTGTAAAAAATGAATTTCTTGAAAAACAAAAAATGGGAAGAGAAAGTTACTATGTGAATAAGCCATTATACCAGCTACTCAGTTAGTTTTAACTAATTCAAATTAATTGACAACATTAGCTTATTTTCAACTATAAATTTTAATATGAAATTCATCCCTGTTTTATTTTTATCAGTCATCTGCTTAACATGTAAAGCACAAAGTCCTAAAAGAGTAAATTTCACTCCAACTAATTATTATTCTTTTTTTGCTGCTGAAACAAAACCGGTATTAAATATTTTACCAGGAGATACTATTTATACTAGCTCTGTTGATTGTGATGGATTTGATAAAAACGGAATCAAACGTTCAATTGGTAAAGCTGAAAATCCTTTAACAGGGCCTTTTTATGTAGAGGGTGCGGAAGAAGGAGATATTATAAAAGTAACTTTCACAGACATGAAATTTAGTAGAAATACTGCTTTATGTCTGCCCTACTTTCATGAACGTAGTATGCCCTCCTCTATTACCGATTTAGTAAAAAATAATCTAGAGCCCATTGTTTGGAATTTAGATCTAAAGAAAAACAAAGCGAAGCTTCAAGCTCCTACAGAACATTTAAAAAACTTTGAGGTTGCTATAAGCCCTTTTCTTGGATGCGTTGGTTTGGCTGCTCCGAAGGGACAAGAAGTTGGCACAGGAGATGCAGGACCCTTTGGTGGTAATATGGATTTTAATCGTATTGCTAAAAATGCTTCCGTTTACTTGCCAGTATATAATAAAGGTGGTCTTTTATATTTAGGAGATGGCCATGCGATACAAGGTGATGGAGAAATAAACTGGATGGCCTTAGAAACATCACTAGATTACGCATTCACTGTTAAACTTATTAAAAGTGCTACTAAACAAATAGCTTATCCAAGAGTAGAAGATGCAACCTATATTATGTCAGTGGGTATGAATGGTACACTTGACAACTCTTTGAAAATAGCAACTAAAGGAATCTTAGATTGGTTGCAAGAAGATTATAATTTAACTCTTGAAGAAGCAACACAAGTAATGGGATCTTCTTTAGAATATAAAATTGCAGAAATTGTGGACCCTCAAGTTGAAGTAATTGCAATGATTAAAAAAACGGTGTTAAAAAATATTTCAAAACGTATAAAATAATTGTCAAAATAAATAATAAAAAATGAATAAACTTATCTTAAAGAGCATTGTAATAATGCTATTGCCAATGTCACTAATGGCCCAAACTAAACAGAGCGAACTAGTAAAAAATTTAGGCAAAAATGCTGCTGTTGGAAAATATATTAACACTAGAGGAATTAAAATGTACTATGAAATATACGGGAAGGGCGAACCATTACTTCTAATACATGGCAATGGAGGCTCTATCAAAAGCTTTAAAGATCAGATTTATTTTTTTGCAAAAAAATATAAAGTAATTGGAGTGGATAGTAGAGCACAAGGAAAATCTGTGGATACAAGTAGCATTTTAAACTATGAAATGATGGCTGATGATTTAAATGCTGTTTTAGATTCATTGAAGATAGATTCCGCTAATGTAATTGGATGGAGTGATGGAGGAATAAATGGACTGTTACTAGCTATAAGACATCCCCAAAAAGTAAAAAAATTAGTTGCCACTGGCGCAAACTTAGTACCAGATACTTCTGTATTTAGTACCTATTGTAATAATATGAATGCATCGGATTTAAAAAGATATCGATCAGCAAAACAAGATGCCAATACAAGAAATTCTATTAAGCTGGTACAAATGATGCTAGATGAACCCAATATTCCATTAACTGATTTACATAAAATTAAATGTCCTGTGCTAGTGGTAGGTGGAGACAATGATTTAATTAAAGCATCTCATACATTACAAATTTTTGAAAATATTCCTCAAGCTTATTTATGGATATTGCCTTTTACTGGACATGCTACACTTCAAAGAGATAAGGTTGGATTTAATAATAAAGTTTTTCAATTTTTTAAAACTCCATTTCATACCGTACCAGGAGACGACTGGGATAAATAAGTCTTTTTATTCTTCTATTCTATTGATTATCAGACAAGAATATAAATGGCTGTGTTTTTAAAAGTATTATTAATATATTTAAGTATACCAAAACAAACAAAATGAAAAAAATTCTATTCAGTACTGTCATTGCAATGACAGTATTTGCAGCTTGCAAAGATGCTAATCAAACTACTTACCCAGCTAATACTGGTTACACTTTAGACAAATCGGCAAATATTGATTATGCAAAACAAACATTAATCAATTGCTCTAAGGGTGATTTAGATACTTACAAAGGATTGTATGCTGATACTGCTTATTTCTGGGATAATGCTACCAAAGAAACTGTGCAAGAAAACGTAGATATTTTTAAAGCAATACAAGCAAAAGGAATTTCTATTAAATTAGATACTTTTTATAATGCATTTGAAACAGTTAACACAGTGCCAGATCCAGAAACTGGTGCAGTAAACTATACACATATTTATTGCTCATTAACTTTTAGCAAAGGTGATAAAAAAGTAGTTATCCCTTTTTACCAAGCGAACGCTTTAAAGGGTGGTAAAATTATTAGAGAGTGGGATTATTATGATGCTACTGGTCTTAATGAATTAATGAAATAATACAATATTTCTATTTTATCAAGGGCCTACGAAATATTATCGTAGGCCCTTTTTTTATTAGTTATTTTTTTATTAATTTTAATCTTTAAAACCAAAATTCAAACCATGAAAACAACAAAAATTATTTACTGGATAAGCACAGGTATTATTTGTTTATTCTCATTAGGTGCCATACAAATGAATTCTCAAATGGCTATTGACGGCGCTAATCATTTACTTATACCTCGTTACCTAGGTATTGAAGTGAGCATTGGTCAATTAATAGGTTGCGTTCTTTTAATTGTACCTGCTATACCCGCTCGTTTTAAAGAATGGGCCTATGTTGGTTATGGTATTATGTATATTACTGCCCTAAATGCACATTTATCGGTAGGTGATGCCTTTATACCTTTTGGTATTATGGCTGTTATTTTCTTTGCTTTACTACTTACCTCTTATATTAGTTTTCATAAACTACAGGAAGCGAAGAAATAGTATTACCGCCCCTGTAATAAGTAAAATACAGAAGCGTTTTAATTGTCATAATTCATTAACTTGAATGGGCATTTAAAACGCTTTTTTATGAAAAAAATAATCTGGTTATTCTTCTTTCTTCCTTTTATAGTTTCGGCACAAAAGCCAGTTATTAAAATAAAATCGGGTGCCATTAGCGGTATTGAAAAAAATGGATTAATTGTTTTTAAAGGTATTCCCTTCGCAGCACCGCCCGTTGGTGATTTGCGTTGGAAAGCACCTCAACCAGTAACACCTTGGAAAGACATTAAAGAGTGTACCGCCTTCGGCCCTAGTCCTTTTCAAGCTAGCCCAGTGCCTTTTATGTGCTGGTCAG
>CAIJZF010000091.1 GCA_903825095.1 uncultured Bacteroidota bacterium
TCTTCTGCTTCTAATATTTGTTCTATATAAGGTTTGAGGTCTTCGTATTCGTGAATAGGAACAGTGTCTTTAAATTTTCTAATATTAAATATCTCTGCAAACTGATATTTTAAACCAAACTGTGTATACTGTCCATGTGTAATTAAATCTTGTAATACTTCTCTTTGTGCTGAAATAGGATCATTCACCCAATGTTCAATTTGCCCATAACGAAGGCGCGCTAATCTTGATAATGCGGGGCTAAATATTTTCATTACTTACTTATCTTGCTTTCTGGCCCATTTCAATAATCCAGTCTTTGCGTTTTAATTCAAAGTTGGTGCCTAAGTATAAACGACGCACTTGATCATCTTCTGCTAATTCTTCCGCAGTGCCATGTTTAAATATTTTTCCTTCTATTAATAAGTAAGCTCTATCACAAATAGAAAGCGTTTCGTTTACATTATGATCTGTAATTAAAATACCAATGTCTTTTAATTTTAATCTAGCTACTACCGACTGTATATCTTCCACTGCAATGGGATCTACTCCTGCAAAAGGCTCATCTAATAAAATAAATTTAGGATCAACAGCAAGCGCTCTCGCTATTTCCGTTCTTCTTCTTTCCCCACCACTTAAACTATCCCCATTATTATTACGCACTTGATGCAAATTAAATTCATCTAATAAGCTCTCTAATTTAAATTCTCTTTCACCTTTAGTAAGTTTAGTCATTTCTAAAACAGCCATGATATTATCTGCCACCGTTAACTTTCTAAACACACTAGCTTCCTGTGGTAAATAACCCAATCCCATTTGTGCTCTTTTATACATAGGAAGCTTGGTAATATCTTCCTCGTTTAAGAACACACGTCCTTCATCGGGGGCTATTAAACCTACCACCATATAGAAAGTGGTGGTCTTACCTGCACCATTGGGACCTAATAAGCCCACAATCTCACCTTGTTTTACAGAAATGCTTACTTGGTCCACTACTTTGCGGCCTTTGTATTGCTTAATTAGTTTATCGGTATGTATAGCGAGTATCACAATAGAAATTTACACAAAAATAAGGGTAAATAGGGCTTTTCGACCTATAGCTTAATAATATTATATATTTTTGCACCATAGCGTCTTGCGTTAGGTTTCTATTTAGAAACAACCCAAACACTATTAAAGCAATTTGAATATGAAGGTTACGGAACATTTGGCCAAAGCCAAAGACACATTAGTGTCATTTGAGGTACTACCTCCTCTAAAAGGTAAAACCATTTCTTATATATATGAACACTTAGATCCCTTAATGGAATTCAAACCTTCATGGATTAATGTAACCTATCACCGTAGTGAAACTATCACAAGAAAAAAAGAAGATGGTACAGAAGAAAAAATAGATGTGCGTAAACGTCCTGGCACAGTGGGTATTTGTGCGGCTATTATGAACCATTATAATGTAGATGCAGTGCCTCATATTATTTGTGGGGGGTTTTCAAAAAGAGAAACAGAAGACGCCTTAATTGATTTACAATTTTTAGGTATTGATAATTTATTGGTTTTAAGAGGAGACGCCGAAAAAAATCAAAAAACTTTTGTTCCAGAACCTAATGGTAATAAACAAGCTATTGAATTATTAAAGCAAGTGGTAGGTTTAAATAATGGAGAATATTTAGATAAAGATATTTTGAACGGAAGTAAGACTAATTTTTGCATGGGTGTATCGGGCTATCCTGAGAAACATTTTGAAGCGCCTTCTATGGAATTTGATTTACAAAGAGCAAAAGATAAAGTGGATGCGGGTGCTGAATACA
>CAIJZF010000092.1 GCA_903825095.1 uncultured Bacteroidota bacterium
ATCTAATTTACCTCCATTAATCCAAACTTTTAACCACTGTGACATATCCATCACCGTGCTATTAATACTTCCTGCAGGGCCCATACCTGCTATATCTATATAAGGCATTTTATGTAACACAGAATCCTTAATAACATTATAGCCTAAAGCGGGTTCTTTATAGTTGGCTAAATCTTTTACGGAGAAATTAGAGCTGTTCATCCCAATTCTTGAAAATATTTTAGACTCCACATTTGACTCCCAAGATTTTCCTGTTAATTTTTCACCCACCGCTCCTTGTAATAAATACATAAAATTATTGTACTGCCATGTTTGTCTTAATTCAGCAGAAGGCTCCAAGTATTGAATACGCTTTACTCTGTTCTCTCTTGTATCAGGCGCTATATACCAAGACAAATCATGTCTAGGAAGTCCAGTACGGTGACTCATCATATCACGAAGGGTAATATGATTGGTTAGATCACTGGTATAAAATTTTAAATCGGGTAAATAAGTGGTCACTGGTTTATCAAAATCAATCGATTTTTCTTTTTGTAAAATACCTAATACAGAAGCTGTAAAAGCCTTGGTACAAGAACCAATTGCAAATTGTGTATTAGCAGTTACTGGTAATTTATTTTCAACATCACGATATCCAAAGCCTTTGGCAAAAATGACTTTGTTTTTTTCTACTACAGCCACTGCCACACCAGCAGCGTTGTTGTCTTTTAATATCTTATTTATTTCAGCTTCAATGCCCACAAAGCGTTTGTCTTGCTTGGTTTGAGCACTTACATTAAAACTTGTAATAAGTAAGATTACTGTTAAGCAGTAAGTATAAATATGTCTTTTCATATGATAAAAATTTACACTTTAAATATACCATTAATTAGTTAACTTAGTTATTCAAAATACACCTATGGCAAACAGACGCAATTTTATACAGCACCTAGGCCTGATGGCTGGCGCCTTTTCAGCAAATAGTTTATTCAATCAAGCGCATGCTGCTGAATTTGCGCATGTGAATTTGCAAAAGAAAATGCTTAGTCCCAAGGAAATAGCCATGGATGAAGACTATTGGTCCGTGATTCAACAAGGCTATACAGTAAGCCCTTCTTTAATTAATTTAAATAATGGGGGCGTAAGTCCAAGTCCAAGAATCGTGCAAGAAGCGGTTGAATCCTTTAATAAAATGACCAACGAGGGTCCATCTTATTTTATGTGGCGCATACTTGATCAAGGAAGAGAACCCCTTAGATATAAACTAGCACAACTAGCAGGTTGTGATCCTGAAGAAATTGCCATTAACAGAAATTCAACTGAGGCGTTGAATACTGTAATTTTTGGATTGAACTTAAAAGCAGGCGATGAAGTCATTGGTACCAAGCAAGACTATCCCAATATGATTAATGCATGGAGACAGAGAGCTGCTAGAGAAGGTATTGTATATACACAACTTAGTTTTAAATACCCCATTGAAAATGATGAAGAAATTGTAAATGCCTTTGAAAAAGCCATTACCCCTAAAACAAAAATATTTCATATCACACATATGGTGAATTGGGTGGGACAAATTATGCCTGTTAAAAAATTATGTGATTTAGCTAAAAAACATAATATTGAAACCATTGTAGATGGAGCGCATAGTTTTGGTTTGATGGATTTTGCTATTCCCGATTTAGGTTGTGATTATTTCGGCGCTTCTTTACATAAATTTTTATCCGCACCCATTGGATCTGGTATGTTATGGATTAAAAAAGAAAAGATTGAAAAAATTTGGCCTTTAGTTTGTAACGATAATCCGAAAGGAACCGATATTAGAAAGTTTGAAACCCTTGGTACCAGAAGCTTTCCTATTGAACAAGGCATTGGGGAAGCGATTAATTTTCACACCGCCATTGGTAGCAAACGTAAAGAAGAACGTATTCGTTATTTAAAAAATTATTGGGCCACCCGTGTTCAAAATATTCCTAAAGTAAGAATTAATACCTCTTTAAAAGATGAATACGCCTGTGCGATTTGTGGCGTAAGTATTGATGGCATGACACCCGGTGCATTAGACAGCGCTTTATTCAATGAATATAAAATTCATACAGTAGGTATTGTATGGGAAAATATAAGTTGCGTACGTATTACGCCTCATGTGTATACGCGACTACAAGACTTAGATAAATTAGTATATGCTATAGAAAAAATTGCCAAGAAAGCTTAGTCAAGTTTTAAAAATAATTTAGGAGCATAAAAAAAGCTCGCCCTAATGAATAGGACGAGCTTTTTAATTTAAAATACTTTTTAAAAACTTAGCTGTAATAATGAGAGAGGCAATAGCAGTTATGGTTTTTTAACCGTTGGATAAGTTACCCCTAGTTGTTCTAAATAAGTACCATACTTCGCATCATTATAATAGAAAGGTTTCATTTGCTCTCTATATTTCTGCATGATTTCTTTATTTAGATGTATTGCAGGTGGGTCGGTTGCGCTAATAAAGGGAATATATTTTACGTCTTTGTTTTGTACATCTGTAAAATAAGTTTTAGCATCTTGAATTAATTTAGGATTGGTAAAGCAATCTAATAAAGTCATTGCTGCTGCTTCTGCTCCAGCTAAAGCACCTTTATGTGCAATAGGTGTTGCCATTGCAATGGCATCTGCCCAATGATGTCCTTTGGTGCCTGGAATATTTGCAGGAAAACCTAAAACAATGGTAGGGATGTTCCAAGAAATATCTGCAATATCATCCGATCCTCCACCCCAAGAAAAAGGAACAGAACCTTTAATAGTATCAATGGTTGTTTTTAATCCATTAATGGGATTGCCTTCCATATCTTTTTTAGGGGCTTCTACTAAAGCTTGCACCGCTCTTGCCATTTCCATATCCTTATCATCCCAAACAGGCATACCTACTTTTTTAATATTGGCATACATAGCTTCTGCTAATGGCTTATTAAAATGTCCTGGCCATGCAGTGCCTAAAATTTGATGGGTCACCGTGGTGCCCGACATCATAGCAGCACCCTCTGCAATTTTAATACCCGATTCGTAATTGGCTTTAATATCTTCATAAGTACGCTCTCTAAAATAATACCAAACACTTGCCTTACTAGGTACTACATTGGGTTGGTCTCCACCATCCACTACTACATAATGAGAACGGTTTGTTGGTTTTAAATGTTCTCTTTTAAAATTCCAACCTATGTCCATTAGTTCAACACCATCTAATGCACTTCTTCCGCGCCATGGAGCACCCGCTGCATGTGCAGCTTCTCCATTAAAATCAAAACGCACACTCACAAGTC
>CAIJZF010000093.1 GCA_903825095.1 uncultured Bacteroidota bacterium
ACTTTTCCCTTCCCCTTGTTGAATAAAAGGAGCCACTGTAAATTCTACCACCGACACATCCATATTTTTAGCTACTTCCAATAATGCTTGCTCTACTTCTTCTCCAATTACGTGTTCTCCAAAGGCCGATATAAAATGTTTGACTCTTCCTGTAACAATCACTCTATAGGGGTCAATACTTACAAACTTAATCGTATCTCCTAAATGATAACCCCATAAACCTGCATTACTATTAATGATTAAGGCATATTGTTCTCCAAGCTTCACTTCTGCGAGTGAAATTCTTTGAGGCATTTCATCATGCACATTAGCAAGTGGAATGAACTCATAAAAAATACCGCTATTGGTATTTAATAATAATCCTGGTTCTGTTCTTGTATCTTGATAAGCAAAGAAACCTTCACTGGCGGGAAATAATTCAATGGTATCTATTTGTTTTCCGATGGTATCAAATAGTTTTGTTTTATAAGGCTCAAAATTCACACCCCCTTGCACTAATACTTGAAGGTTGGGAAAAATTTCAATAACAGGTTTTCCCGTTAATTCAACAATTCTATCAAAATACATTTGCACCCAAGGTGGAATGCCTCCAATTAATGTTAAATCCTTGCCCACTGTTTCAGCAACTATTTTATCTAGTTTTTCTTCCCACTCTTCTATGCAATTGGTTTCAAAACTAGGTAGTTGGTTTCCTCTTAAATATTGAGGTATATGATGATTTACAATGCCACTTAATCTTCCTGTGGGAATACCGCCCACTCGTTCTAGTTCGGGGGAACCACTTAGAAATATCATTTTACCGCCTGCAAACCGGGTATTTCCCGTTACAGACATATAGGCAAGTATGGCATTTCTGGCCCCATTAATATGATTGTCTATAGAATCCTTGGTAATGGGTATATATTTAACCCCGCTGGTGGTCCCGCTGGTTTTGGCAAAATAGATAGGTCGGCCCTTCCAAAGCACATTTTGAGTTCCTTTTTTAATTTGGTCGATATAGGGTATAAACTGCTCGTAGTCTCTTAAAGGCACTGCTTTTTGAAAGCTTGGGTAGTCATTTACCTTCTCAAAATGGTGTTCTTTGCCAAAAAGGGTGATTTTTCCTATCTTAATTAATTGATTTAGAATGTCTTGTTGATCTTTGAGGGCAGTTTTGCGATCCTTTTGTATTAGACGATGAATGACACCTGCAAAGGGTTTGGCCAATAAAGATTTGACATTAATCATATTCGGATACGTTATAATAGATAGATCGAGGCGAAATTAGGTACTAATTTAGTTATTGTCAAATCACTTTAGTCCTTAAAAATCAGATAAATGTGGGTTTTTAAGGCAATTTGGAGGCCCCATTATATTTTTTGAGAATTAATTGCAAATTGGGATAAAAATAATTACCTTTGCCGTCCTAATTTTGGACATTATGTTAGCAGTAGTTAAAATCGCAGGACAACAATTTAAAGTACAAGCAGGAGATAGCTTGTATGTACCTCACCTGCAAGGTAAAACCGGAGACAAAGTTGAATTCAACGATGTTTTATTTGTCGATAACAATGGAAGCATCTCTTTTACGAGCAAGGTAAAAGTGAAGGCTGAAATTTTAAACGACTTAGTACAAGGTGATAAAGTTATCGCCTTTAAAATGAAAAGACGTAAAGGTTTCCGCAAGAAACATGGTCACAGAACACATTACACACAAATTAAAATCGAGAACATCGCTTAATCCAGCTTAGGCAGGACTAAAGAAGATATATCTATTATTAATAAAAGGCTAGAAAAAAGAATATACTATGGCACACAAAAAAGGGGAAGGTTCCGTAAAAAACGGCCGTGATTCCCAAAGCAAACGTTTAGGTGTTAAGATTTATGGTGGTCAACCAGCATTGTCTGGCAACATCATTATCCGCCAAAGAGGTACTGTATACCACCCAGGTAAACACGTTGGAGTTGGCTCTGACTTTACATTATTCGCCCTTTCTAACGGAGTGGTTGAGTTTAAAAAAGGCAGAAATAACCGTACAACAGTGTCTATTTTGCCGGTAGAGACAGTAGCTTAAAAAAAATAATTTTGTAGTTATTAAAAAAGTTTTCTATTTTTAATACATATTTACTAACCATTAAATCTAAAAAACATGGCAAAAGCTAAAAAAGCTGCTAAAAAAGCTGCTCCTAAAAAAGCTGCTAAAAAAGCTGCTCCTAAAAAGAAAGCTGCTAAAAAAGCTGCTCCTAAAAAGAAAGCTGCTAAAAAAGCTGCTCCTAAGAAGAAAGCTGCTAAGAAGAAAGCTGCTAAAAAGAAATAATTATCGCAAGATAATTAAATCGTCTTTTTTGCTTTCAGCAAAAATAGATTTGAAGTCCTCCCCGTTTACGGGGGGGATTTTTTTTTGAACTATTTTTTATACATTCACGCATGCATAATTACGAGATCGCCGAACAATTTACTTTACTTGGAAAACTAATGGACATCCATGGCGAAAATGCATTCAAAATAAAGTCTTATACGAATGCTGCCTACACATTAGATAAGTTAGCAGAACCAGTAAGTGAAATGTCAGCGCATGAATTATTTGCTATTAGAGGTATAGGTGAAGCCATTGGACAAAAGATATTGCAACTCATTGAAAATAAGCGACTTACAATACTAGAAACCTATATTGAAAAAACACCAATAGGCATTTTAGAAATGCTAAAAATTAAAGGCCTAGGTCCTAAAAAAATTATTACCATTTGGAAAGAATTAGAAATTGAAACAGTAGGAGAACTATTGTATGCATGTCAAGAAAACAGATTAATAAACTACAAAGGATTTGGCGCGAAGACACAACAAAATATTCAAGAGTCATTAGAATATTATTTACAACATC
>CAIJZF010000094.1 GCA_903825095.1 uncultured Bacteroidota bacterium
AGGAGAAGTAGTCTATGCATATGATAATTTATTTACAGTCAAAAGACCTTGGGAGAAAGCCGATCACGACCTTGCTAAAAGTATGTCTACCTATTGGACCAATTTTGTAAAAACAGGAACCCCCAATAATAGCAGTTTAGTAAAATGGCCAGCCTATAAAATGAATACCATGCAAGTATTACAATTAGATAAAAAAATTGAAAGCGTTAAACTACCTACAGAGAAAAAATTAGCACTGCTTTCTAGTTTGTATTAAGAAGACAATAAGTAAAACTAAAACGATCTAATAGCGCGGACAGATGCCGAATTATAATACTTCGCTCCAAAATTACCAAAGCCTGTGTAATTATAAGCCCAGGCCTGAGTAATTTTGTACAATTTCGGTAAATGCACAGAAAGTTTATAGGACTTCCTATAAATCCGAGGCGGATAAAATAATCTTTGATACGGATTATGAGTCGGAAGCAGATATTATTATTTACGAAACAAAGTACAAGAGCGAAGCAAAACCTTATTGGGGAATTTGGTTCTGGACTACCTACAAAAGTGAAGCAGATTGGCAGGTATATTTTACAAAATACAAATCCGAGGCCAACTTAAAAATTTATATTACAAAGTGTAAAAGCGAAGCTGGGATGAAATAACATTTTTTAAAAATAATTTTTTAAGGCCATTTTTTGGGGACTTTAAAAATTAGGTGATAAGTACCTTCACTTTAAAATTACAGGTCAAATTTGAGGCTAAAAAATCTATACAAATTGATTTTGATCTTCCAGTAACAAGCAGTTTTTGTCTTGTGTACACCAATTTTCGGGGTTTATTGTTTTAGAAAATAATTATCTACTGTGTACAAATGCAACCATGTTTTACTACCCAATAGGGTAATTTGTTTTGATGTGGTGCTGTTTTAAGTAAAAAATAACTACCCCAAGTGAAATCATGATGATGTAACTAAGTGGGTTAGCAAAATTTAAAGTCCAACCAAACAAATTTAATCTTTTGGAAATTACAAGCCTCTTATCTTCTTTATTAAAATAGAAGATGCCCAATTTCCAATTCTTGGGGTCATCCTGCCATTTATTCTTTAGTTCTTGACTATACATATTTTATTGTTTTACTTATTTACTTGCCATTGTATTTATCCCTTAGAAATTTATCAATCTCCTTTAATCCAGTATTAAAGTCACTTATAGGATTCCTGTATTCTTCAATTAAAGCTAAAGGACCATTGAACTTTTCTTGTTCAAAAACATACATCAATAAATCCCTTGTTGATGATGGGTACTTTAAAGACAGTTTTATTAATAATTCCCTTTCTTTTTTATTAAACTTTCTTATGACTTTTGCTATGGATTTTAGGAAATCTCTTCTTGCATCCACCGAAATTCCCTTTAGTAATTTAAGGCAATCT
Organism: uncultured Bacteroidota bacterium; assembly: GCA_903825095.1. The sequence goes on from CAIJZF010000094.1 coordinate 1,412, forward strand.
AATACTTTAAGCATTTCGGTATTTTCTTGTGTAATGACGTGTTTTTGAAATAGAAACTTAATGGTATAAATACCCCTTTTTATTGGAGGCTTAAAGGTATTTCTTCCTATAAGTATTACTTTAGTCTTATTGGGAGGTAATATATTTTTATGTATTTCATTTAATCCCGTACAATACCCTATAATTTCTCCATTTTTTACTAATAGGTCTTTAATGACTTCTTCTTTATCTGGTCCCTTTTTTCTCTTATCTTTTGTATTGGGCTTATAATACTTCCCTTTGATTAATTTATGTATTATCCCTTTAACGTCATACCGGTTTAATGCTTTTACAATAGCGTGTGCATTTTCGGCGGCTTCTTCAAATTCCAAGTACGAAAATACATACCCTTCTTTAAAGGTGTCAATCCGATTTTTTACGCTACTTGTTATGGTATTTTTGGGCTCCATTTTGCTAAGGTACAAAATTTGTCTAGTTTATTAGATAATTATTAAGACAAACATAGTTATTTAATAAGACAATAATGGGCGCATTAAGCCTTTTTAATTAATTTGAGTAAAATTAATACTATGAAAAAAGTAATAGCCTTTATGACCTTTGCAATGTTATTTATTATTGCAAAGGCTCAAGAACCTTCTAGTTACCAAAAACCTTCCAAAGAAATTGCCGATTTATTGTTAGCCCCTCCTACACCTACTATTAGTGTAGATGGAAAAGCGCAATATATGTTAGTGATGGAAAGAAGTTTATATCCAAGAGTCGAGGAATTAGGCCAACCTGAATTTAAAATTGCAGGTATGCGTATTAACCCCAATAATTTTTCTTTAACAAGACAAAATTTTATAAAGCAATTAAGCCTTAAAAATTTAGTAACGGGTAAAATGGTTTCTATTACTGGTTTACCTAATAATATTTCTGCTTTAAACCCTAGCTGGAACCCTTCTGAAAATAAAATTGCATTTTATAATGTTACAGCAAATGCAGTAGATGTTTGGGTAATAGATATTAAAACAAGCACTTGCAGCAAAATAAATAAAAGCCCAGTAAATATTGTTTTAACTAACAATTTAATTTGGTTAGACGATGCTACCGTATTATATAAAATTAATACACACACGGCAGCACAAATGAATAAGAAGCCTATTACACCTAAAGGACCCACTATTCAAGAAAGTTTAGGAAAAGTGGCACCTAGTGTGACTTACCAGGATTTAATTAAATCGCCTTACGATGAATATGCTTTTGAATTTTTAGCCACTGCACAATTAGTAAAAAATAGATCAGGTGTAGAAACTAAAATAGGTTCACCCGCAATTACAAGTTCATTAGATCTTTCTCCCGATAAAAATTATTTTTTAACCCGTACTATTAATAAGCCTTTCTCTTACTTAGTAACAGTAGGTGGCTTTGCAGCCACTATTAATATTACCGACATAAATGGTAAAATTGTAAAAACTATTGCCGACCTAGCTTCAGCGGAAACAACACCTAGTGGTTATGATAATGTGCAAAATGTGGCTAGAGGCTTTGATTGGAAAGACGATGAAGCAGCTACTATTACTTATGCAATGCCTTTAGATAGTGGTATGATGAAAAAGAATGTTCCTTTTCATGATGTAGTAATGGGGCTTGCAGCTCCTTTTACAGGTAGTGCAAAAGAATTATTTAAAACAAGCACAAGATACAGCAGAACTGCATGGGGTAATGAACATATTGCTTTAGTGACAGAAATGTTGCGCAGTAAACAACAATATAAAGTAAGCAGGTACGATGCAAGTAATAATAGCTTCACTACTTTATACCAAGGCAATATGACAGATGCCTATACCAACCCAGGCAGCCCTGTAACCACCAAGAATAAATTTAATCGTGATGTTATTGCTATGACAAATAATGGTCAGGCTATATTAATGAATAATACGACAGGTGCTTCTCCAAAAGGAGACTTACCTTTTATTTCTTCATTTGATTTAAATACAAAAACCAATTCAATTTTGTGGCGCTCGTCGGAAGATAATTTTGAAATGATAATGGAAGTAATTGATATTAATAATTTAAAAGTTATTAGTAGAAGAGAAACAGAAAAAGAAGTGCCTAATTATTATATTAGAAATATTAAAGACAATAGTAAAACTCAAATTACCAATTTCACGAACCCTTATTTGAGTATGGAAGGCGTGACGAAGGAAAAAATTAAATATAAAAGAAAGGACGGCATTGATTTAACCGGTGATTTATATTTACCCAAGGGTTATGATAAAACAAAGGATGGCCCTCTTCCTGCTTTAATATGGGCCTACCCAAGAGAGTTTACAAGTGCTGCCGATGCAAGTCAAATTAGAGGTAACCAACATAAATTTACCATGCTTAGCTGGGGATCGCCTGTATTTTATGTTACACAAGGCTATGCCATTTTAGATAATGCTGAAATGCCTATTGTAGCTAACTCTCCAGATAAAAAACCAAATGACGATTTTGTAAATCAATTGATACTGAATGCCAATGCAGCTATTGATAAATTAGTTGAATTAGGCGTAGGGGATAGAAATAAAATGGCCGTAGGTGGACATAGTTATGGCGCCTTTATGACAGTGAATTTACTTGCACATAGTAATTTATTCAAAGCAGGTATTGCTAGAAGTGGTGCATACAATAGAACTTTAACTCCTTTTGGTTTCCAAAATGAAGAGCGTACTTTTTGGCAAGCCAAGGATTTATATTTAGAAATGAGCCCTTTCGCATTTGCAGATAAAATTAAAACACCATTGTTAATGACACATGGCGAAATGGATGACAATACAGGAACCTTCCCTATTAATAGTGAAAGATTATATGCAGCTATTAAAGGACACGGTGGTACTGCAAGATTTGTTTACTTACCTTATGAAGCACATGGCTATAAGGGAAAAGAAAATGTATTGCATTTGTTATGGGAGCAAGGAAGATGGTTAGATAAATATTTAAAGGACAAATAATATATTTTAAATATAGAATTTGAATTTGAGCTTCTTATTTGAACTAAATAGTTTAAATTTAAATAGCAAAACCAAATAAATGAAAAAATATGTATCTACCCTTTTACTATTAGGATTTTTAGGCAGTTTGAATGCTCAAAAAGTTACTATTGCCGACAAAACTCCTATTAAAATGCAGGCTATTACTAATATTAATAGCGCAGGTTTACATGTAAAAGACACATTCTCTGTTAGTTTATTTGAAGACATTATTATAGAGGGTAAACTTGTATTCACTAAAGGAAGCAAAGCAGTTGCAACAATTGATGCTATTGAACCTGCAAAAACCAATGGTAGAGCAGCTAAATTAAATATTCTGTATACTTTACAAGCTCCTGATGGAACTAAGATTTATTGCAAAAGTGAAAACAAAGGCCAGGGAAGTAATTTTGCCAAGAAGTCGGGCAATTTTTTTGCCACCGCCTCTTATGCTAGTATTGGGGTAGGACTAGCTACAGGTATTATTAAAGGCAAAGATGAAGATGGCCTATATATATTTATAGCAGGTATTGTAGTGGGGGGCATGTTTGGCATTGCAGGTTTACTCACTACTCCTTTAAGACTCATTAAAGGTGGTGAGGTAAAAATAAATGAAGGTGAAATAATTGAAACTATAGTAGACAGAGAGGTTAGCTTTTCACTCACGAAACCTTAAATTTGCAAAAATTAGCCAGCTGGCCAACCATTATGCAAAAGTATCTATTCCTATTCTTAGCTATTATTATAGTGCATACTAGCACTGCTCAAAAAACGGAAAGAAAAGGGGAGTTTTATATTTCTTGGGGATATAATAAAGAATATTATACTCTATCTAATGTGACTATTAACCAACCTGAGTTAAAAAATAATTTTACTTTTAAAAATACTCAACTGGTAGACCACCCAGGTTGGGATGAAGGTTTATTTACCAAAGCATTAAGCATTCCTCAATACAATTATAGATTTGGATATTTCTTTGACAAAAACAAGGACCTAGCTTTTGAAATAAATTTCGATCATACCAAGGCCTTATTCAAAGACAACCAGCTTATTCATATGTCTGGCACTTATAATGGAGCAAAGATAGATTCTAGTTTTATTTTTACTAAATCGGGACAAGGAACAGCTGAAAATTATTATTACTTAAACAATGGCGCGAACTTTTTATTATTCAATATTGTAAAAAGAAAGCGTTTCAAAAAAATATCTAATGATTTTGTAGCTATTGATGGTTTAGCCAAGGCAGGTATTGGCCCCTTAATTCCACATGTAGAAAATAAATTATTTGGTAAAAATAATAAAAAAGGATTTCAGTTTGGCGGTTGGAACACAGGACTTGAATATGCATTAAGAAGTACTTTTCGAAAAAAATTATACCTTGAGTTCGCAGGTAAATTAGACTACGCTTATTATTATAACCTAGATGTATACAAAGGCAATGCCAAACAAGGTTTTGGTACGATGGAATTTATATTCAGTTTGGGCTATACCCTTCCTATGGGGCCTAAACTCAATAGCTCTAAATAAAAAAATAAAAAATTAAGCAGGCAAAGTTTTCTTGTACTTTAAGTACTCTTTCTTGGCATCTTTAATAAAGGCTTGTTCTGAACTAGCATGGGTTAACTTATAAGAGACCCTATTTTTATCTACAGTTTTTCCTTTTACTTGATTAGGATAATGCTGCATTGAGAATTTCATTAACTCCACAATTAAAGGAATAGTGCTTATTCCTTTTTCAGTTAATGTATA
>CAIJZF010000095.1 GCA_903825095.1 uncultured Bacteroidota bacterium
CTAAAATATGTAAGATGTCTTTCATTGCTGAAATTTTCTTATCATAAATTAAGATGTATGGATTTTGCATTTCAGCTTCCATCTTTTCGCTATTGGTAACGAAGTAAGGAGAAGTATATCCACGATCGAATTGCATACCTTCTACTACATCTACTGTAGTGTCCGTACCTTTTGCTTCTTCAACTGTGATCACACCTTCTTTACCCACTTTGCTCATGGCAAGGGCAATTAATTTTCCAATTTCATTATCGTTGTTGGCAGAAATAGAAGCCACTTGCTCAATTTTCTTAGCGTCGTTACCAACTGCTTGAGATTGTGCTTTTAAACTTGCTACTACTTTTTCTACTGCTTTATCAATACCGCGTTTCAAATCCATTGGATTCGCACCAGCAGTAACGTTTCTTAAACCTTCACCAATGATAGCTTGTGCTAATACAGTGGCAGTTGTTGTACCATCACCCGCTTGATCAGCAGTTTTGCTAGCAACTTCTTTCACCATTTGAGCACCTATGTTTTCAATAGGATCTTCTAAGTCAATTTCTTTGGCAACTGAAACACCATCCTTTGTAATAGAAGGTGATCCGAATTTCTTTTCAATAACAACGTTACGACCTTTTGGTCCTAAGGTTACTTTTACGGCGTTGGCTAAAGTGTCAACCCCTTTTTTCATTTTATTTCTCGCTTCTAAGTCGAAAAAAATCATTTTAGACATATAAACTTATTTTATTTCGTTAATTAATAGTTCTACTTACTTTAACAATTATACAATTGCTAAAATATCGCTTTCGCGCATGATCAATAAATCTTGACCATCAATTTGAATTTCTGTTCCAGCGTATTTACCGTATAAAACGTTATCGCCTACTTTTACAGTTACGGGTTCGTCTTTTTTACCTGTTCCAGCAGCAAGTACTTGTCCACGTTGTGGTTTTTCTTTAGCAGTATCAGGGATGATGATTCCTCCAGCTGTTTTTTCTTCTGCAGCGGCAGGCTTAACTATTACTCTGTCATGTAGAGGAGTAATGTTTAATTTCTTAGCCATACTTTATCGTTTTTTGTTGTTTAATAAATATTGTATTTCCTATACATCGATAACCGTGCCACTGCAATTTTTTCCTATTCAATAGGCCAAATTTTCAGTTTATTCGATTTTTCAGCGCAAGGGAAGCAAATCTATGCCTAAAATTGCATGATAAGCAAAGGATTAGGGTAAAAAATGTCAGTTTTTACCAATAATTTTAGATAGATTTGCAGCCGTTTAGCTCTTATACATATGATGAACCGAAGAAATATTAGAATTAAAGTAATGCAGGTGCTGTATATGGTTGAAAATCAAAACCAAAGCAGTCCCGGCTCCCTACTTCAGAAGGAATTTGACAAAACACGTAATTTGTTCGTTTTCCTGGTTCATCTAGTACACCAAGTAGCCCTTTATGCCGAAGTTGAGGCAGGGCAGAGAGCCTCCAAAAATTTACCCAATCAGGCCGATTTATCCGTTAATATCAAATTAGCAGGTAATAGTATTGTATGGCAAACTATTGAGTCTGAGAAATTCAAAAAAGCATTGGCTCTTGTTAACCCTGCACAATGGGTGGACGAGGATATTGTAAAAACTTTGTTTAGAAACTTATCAGAATCGGCTATTTATAAAACTTACATTGTAGAAGAAGGAAGAGACAAGGGCAAAGAGAAAGAGATTCTTAAATATATTTTTGGTACCCTTATTTTAGAATCGGATAATATTTTAGAATATATCGATGAGCGTTTCGCGAATTGGGAAGATGAAGGAGAAATGATGGTAGGCTTTATGTTGGATTACTTACAAAAGCCAGGCAGCATAGATTTTATAGATTTAGTGGGTGATGAAAAAATGAAATTCGCTACTGAATTACTTCATACAGCTATTGATAAAAAAGGATACACGGAAGAAGTGATTAAGCCTAAATTAAATAACTGGGATCCTGAGCGTATTGCGGTGATAGATATGATACTACTTCGTTTGGGCGTTTGTGAATTATTGTATTTTGATACCATACCTACCAAGGTGACTATTAATGAGTACATTGATTTAGCCAAGGACTATAGCACTGAACAAAGTGGTCATTTTGTGAATGGTATATTGGATAATATTCATAAAGAATTAGTGGGATCGGGAAAAATTCAAAAAATAAGTCACAAACCATCAGGGCCCAAAAAATAAGGACTGTAAATAACATATATTTGCAAGAGCGGGTTTATAAATAAAGAAATTTATAAACACAGTTATATTAACAGAACTATTAAAACATAAACAACTAAATAAATTACAATGACACAAATTTTATTACAAGCACCACAAGGCGGAGGTACTTTCCAATTAGTAATGTTGGGTGGTATTATTTTAGTTTTCTGGTTTTTCATGATTCGTCCACAAGCTAAAAAAGCGAAAGAGCAAAAGAAGTTTATTGACGATATTCAAAAAGGAGATAAAGTAGTTACTATCGCTGGTATTCATGGTACAGTGAATAAAGTAAACGAAGACAATACCATTCAATTGGAAGTAAGCCCTGGTTCTTACTTGAAAATTGAAAAATCATCTATAAGCTTAGAGTGGTCAAAAACCAACCCTAAATAATTATAATTGGTTTGATTAAAAAAAGTCCGAAATTGGGGTAACTAATTTCGGACTTTTTTATGTCTAAGATGATCGGACTTACGGGAGGTATTGGTGCAGGCAAAACCATGGTAGCCAAAATATTTGAGAACTTGGGTGTGCCTGTATTCAATGCAGATGAAACTGCGAAGCAGTTGATGCAAACAAGTACTGCCATTAAAACAGCGCTTATTCAACAGTTTGGAGAGAAGGTGTATGAGAAGGGTGTTTTGCAAAAAGCTTATTTATCATCCATTGTTTTTTCAGATGCGCATCAGTTGGCCTTATTAAATTCAATTGTACATCCTATTACTATTCAAGCTGCCTGGGATTGGGCCAAATTACAAACAGCCCCTTATGTAATTAAAGAAGCCGCACTTTTATTTGAATCTAATGCAGTAGAAGGTTTAGACTTTGTGATTGGGGTGACGGCACCCATGCCTTTAAGAATTCAAAGAATTATGCAAAGAGATGCTTGCACGAAGCAAGAAGCTGAAAAAAGAATGCATCATCAAATTAATGATACTATTAAAATGCGTTTATGTGATAAAGTTATTGTGAATGATGAAATACAACTATTAACGCCGCAAGTTTTAGCTCTTCACGAATTTATACTGGCTTCTGTAATTTAAAGCAGGCCCTTTTTAATCTTCCATCAAAATCAAAGGGGGTAGTAGCCTTGGTAATATCTTTAATGAGTTTCGTGTGAATACTTTCGGCATCAATTTTAAAATGAGAAAAATTAGTGCTGAAATACAAAATACCACCTGGTTTCATAGCACGAAGCATATCATTGATTAATTCAACATGGTCTCTTTGAATATCTAAGACATCCTTCATTCTTTTACTATTGCTAAAAGTAGGAGGGTCCATCACTACTAAATCATATTTATTAGCAGGCAAGGTTTTTAAATACTGCTTCACATCGGCATGAATGAATTGATAAGCCACTTTATTATTTAGTTTATTTAAAGCAAAATTATCTTCGCTCCAGGCTAAATAAGTTTTAGATAAATCAACAGAGGTAACGGTTTTAGCACCAGCGGCTGCAGCATAGACAGAAAAAGAACTGGTATAAGAAAATAAATTTAAAAATTCAGTATCCTTCGATGCTGCTTGCACCATTTGCCTTGTAATACGGTGGTCTAAAAACAATCCAGAATCTAAGTAGTCGGTAAGGTTTACTTTAAATTGTAAACCATTTTCTTTTACCGTAATTATTTTTGAAATAGGAATGGCTTCTTCTTTCTCGTACTGCTCGTCTTTATGATCCATTCTTTTACGCACTCTTAAGTACATATTTTCAATGGGTAAACCGGTAATAGTAGCAATACAGTTTTTGGTTTCACTCAACCAAAGTTCATGTTCTTCGTCAGTTAAACTATGGCGGCGATTATACTCTGCTAAATAAATATAGTCCTCATAAATTTCAACACAAACGGGAAACTCAGGTAGGTCATGGTCATACAAACGCCAGCAGCTAATATTTTGTCGTATAGCTTGTTTAATGCGGTGCTTATAATTTTTAAGCAACCTATTTTCAAACATTTGAAATTTCTCTGGTGTCATAGTATCTACTAAAAAAAGAAGCGTTACTTATTATAACGCTTCTAAAATTAATTTATTTAAACTAAATGGCTTTATTTTAATTTAGCCAAGGCCTCTTTTATTCTAGCCCAAGCTCTTTCAATATTTGGCATGCTATTGGCAAAAGAGAAACGAACACAATTAGGTTCTCCAAAAGCGTCTCCCATAACAGAAGATACATTGGCCTCGTTTAAAATATACATACTAAAATCGGGTGCGTTTTTAATAGTAGTAGTGCCATCAGACTTACCATAATAAGCACTTACGTCAGGGAATACATAAAATGCTCCTTGAGGTGCAAAACATTTAAAGCCAGGTATATCATTTACAAGTGCTAATGTTTTTTCACGACGACGCGTAAATTCTTCAGTCATTTCAATAGAAGGTTTTAAATCTCCTACCAAAGCAGTGACTGCTGCTTTTTGTGTAATACTACAAGTACCTGAAGTAAATTGACCTTGTAATTTTTCCATGGCCTTGGCTAATTCTACACTTGAAGCAGTATAGCCTAATCTCCAACCAGTCATGGCAAAACCTTTACTAAGTCCGTTAATCACAATAGTTTGATCCTTGATCGCATCAAATTGAGCAATGCTTTCATGCTTACCTACAAAATTAATGTACTCATAAATCTCATCTGATAATATAGTAATGCCTGGATATTTTGTAAATAAATTGGCAAGTGCTTCTAATTCTTCTTTGCTATACACTGCACCTGAAGGGTTACAAGGAGAAGAGAACATGAA